>NZ_JAILFV010000172.1 GCF_024697385.1 Anaerovibrio sp. | reverse complement strand
TGGACCCATATCAGCACCATCCTCAACTGTGCATTCATGTCCATAGGTAAATTGTGCCTTCACTCCATTGCCAATGTTGGTATCACTGAAGCGGCAATTCGGCCCTATCTCACAGTCCGTACCAACCACTGTCTTCCCCTCAAGCCAGGTGAATGGATAGATTACAGTATCCGCCCCCACCTGGACCTCAGCATCAATGAAGGTGCTGTCAGGGTCCATTATGGTAACGCCGTTATCCATCAGCTCTATATTCTTGCGTCGACGGAGAATTTTCTCTGCACCGGACAGCTGCAGTCTGGAATTAATTCCCAAGGTTGATTCAAAATCATCGGCAGCCACGGCCCAGATTTTTTCACCCTGCTCCCTGAGGATTCCCAGCACATCCGGAAGATAATATTCCCCCTGTGCATTATCGCAGCCAACTTTTTCCAGGGCAGCAAAAAGGTCCTTGCATTCAAAGCAATATATGCCTGAATTAACTTCCTGAACTTTTCGCTCTTCCTCGGTGGCATCTTTCTGCTCGACGATTCTGGCCACATCCCCTTCCGGGGTACGGATAATACGGCCATAGCCTGTAGCATCCGGCATTATTGCAGTGAGTACGGTAGCCTTGGCGCCTGCGGCCTTATGGCCATCATACAGCTTACGGATAAGGTCAGCGGTCACCAATGGGGTATCGCCACACAATACCATGACTGTGCCATTTTCCTGAGCCAGCAACGGTGCTGCCTGCTTTACAGCATGGCCTGTTCCCAGCTGCTCACTCTGAACTACGAATTCAGCCTGATCGCCTATGGCTTCCTGTACCTTCTCTCCGCCAAAGCCCACAACTACCACATTGCGTCTGGAGCCTGCCCCAACGGCCGCATCCAACACATGCTGCAGCATGGATTTCCCTGCTACCTTGTGCAGCACCTTTGGCAGCTTTGACTTCATTCTGGTTCCCTTACCTGCTGCTAATATTACTGTAACTAAATCCAGCATTAAATCTGCCTCCAATAAAATGAAAATCATTCAGCAGTGATATTATCCTGCTGAATACCAATAGAATATATCCAGCCCACTATGGCTGTATCAGTACGCTATGGGGCTAAATTTACCTCCGCCACAGCATTTAACAAAAATCAGGATTTTTTCCCTTTTTCCTGTTTCTTCTTCAACTGCTCCATGCTCTGAAGCAAGGTCTGTTCCGATTTTTCCATGTGATATTCTGCCGCAGCCTGAGCCTCAGCAACATCTCCCTGGGCAATAGCCTCTACTATTCTGCGGTGCTCCTCCAGGGTTGCCTTCAGGCGCCCCGGGAAAGCCATGGAAGTGGCACGGAATCTGGTGAGCTGTTCCCTGAGATTGAAGATAATCCCCACCAGGCGTGAATTTCTGCTTGCCTGATACAACAGGTCATGAAATTCTGTATCTGTCTCAACAATTTTTTCCATATCATTGGCTTCAATGTATCCGCCAATTGCCACCAATAAGCGCTGCAGTCTTTCCAGCTCCTCATCGGTAATCCGCTCAGCTGCCAGGCCACTGGCCAAGGAATCCAATGATGTCCTGATTTCAAACACTTCATTTACATCCCTGATGGACAGGTTGGCCACATATGTACCACGGCGTGGCATCATAATAACATAGCCTTCCAGCTCCAGCTTGCGTATAGCCTCCCTGACAGGGGTGCGGCTGACCCCCAGCTCCTCTGCCAGCTGAATTTCCATGAGTCGTTCGCCAGGCTTAAGGGTTCCCTTACGGATGGCATCCCGAAGGGTTTCACAAACCACTTCCCGAAGGGGCTGATAACTATCTAATTTAATAGGTGATAATTTTCTTTCCATAATTAACCTCTATTCCTGCAAACAGTTTTTGCTGTATAAACAGCTGCCTCACCATCTATCGACCTGATGGCATCAGCTATATGCCATGCGGCTTTTTCATCAGGTGCGATACCAAATACTGTCGGGCCACTGCCTGACATCATGGCAGCCAGGGCACCATTTTCTTTCATGACAGCTTTATACTCATTTATAATGGCATGCTCATTTATGGTAACACTTTCCAGCACATTGCACAACAATTTACTTATATATAATACATCCCCTGACTGTATGGCCTGAATCATGGCTTTGTTGTCAGGGTGAGGACCTTCATAGCCTGCATCATAGGTTTTATAGGCCCAGGCCGTGGACACCCCCACCTTTGGCTTGGCCAGGACTATATCAAGCTCAGGTACAGCCGGCAGGCGTTGAAGTACTTCTCCCCTGCCGGTGGCCAGCATGGTTCCCCCCATTATGCAGAAGGGAATGTCTGAACCCAGTTTGGCTCCAAGACGGCACAATTCCCCTTCGTCCAGATCAAGGCTGAACAGTTGATTCATTCCCCTGAGAACTGCAGCGGCATCTGCTGAACCGCCAGCCAAGCCTGCCGCCATGGGAATACGCTTTTCCAGTTTGATTTTGACTCCTGAAGACAGCCCACATTCGGACATTATCAGCTCAGCCGCCTTATAGCACAGATTTGAATTGTCTGCCGGCAGCTGTGGGTCACTTATTTCCAGGCATATGCCTTCCTCTGCCACTTCCAGCTTCAAAGTGTCATGGAGGCTGATTTCCTGCATAACCATGGACACTTCATGGTATCCATCATTTCGCTTGCCCAGTATATCCAGTGTTAAATTTATTTTTGCATTGGCTTCAATGGAAATCACAATTTCCGACTCCTTCAAATTAAACTAAATAATCACCCGTTAGATTTTATCAATTTTTAAATGTTTCTTCAAGGTAAATAAAGGAACAAAAAATTCCTTTGATAAATACTACGGATTACCTGTGTCCCAATCCCAATCATGACATGCTATGACACCCCCGATGCTTCATAAATCAACATTGAATTTTTTTATTTGTGCAAAAATAGATTAACAGGACTTTTAGATGTATTGACTTTTACTTTTTATCCCTTGATAATAGTTGGGTAGGAAGCTGGTGAATATATGTATAATTTACTAATTGAAAACAGGCTTATGCTTTATGGACTGATAGCCGCTATTTTCATCATAGTTAATCTCAGCGGGCTTCTCCTCATAAAGTTTGTATTGCCGTGGCAGGGCATGCGGACCATGCGGAAATTCAGGGTACATCCCAAAAGCCGTCACATATTGCCATTGCTTAGACTCATGGGACAGCTGGTGGTCAGTATATCCGGATCGGTAACCAAGGGCATTCCAATCGTTACCGATATTGTCCCGGCAGGTATAGCTCCTTCAAAGCTCATGACCTTTGCCGCCTCAGCCGAAGACGGTATAAGGCATCCATTGGCCGAGGCCATCATGGAATGGGCTGACGAAAAAAAGCTGTCATTATTTAAATCTGCTGCCATAAATTCCATCCCTGGGGAGGGCGTGGAGGCCCTCATCAATCATCAGGAAATACGGGTTGGTACAGCAGCCTTTCTACAAAATCACGATGTAAAAATTCCGGCGGAGATACTCACACGGGCTGATCAGCTGGCGGGGAAGGGCAACATTATTTCCTTTGTAAGCATGGGGAGTGTATGCCGTGGCTTCATCGTATTCACCGATCAGATACGGCCTACGGTACAGGGTGCCGTAAACACCCTTGAAGAGTATGGCATATCCACTACCATAATGACCAGCACTGCAGGAAGCACCGCCAGAAATATTGGTCGTCAGACCAACATCCCGATCATTAAGGCAGATCTAAGCCCCATGGAAAAAGCCAAGGAATTTATCGTGCTAAAAACCAGTGATTCGCTGGTAGGGGCAATTGCAACCACCAAAAATTCAAATGTACTGGCCCAATGTGCAGATATCAGCTTTTCCCTGAGCGTCAGCGAAGATGCCATAAAGGAAAAAAGTGATGTTCATATTGACAGTGTTGATTTTGGCAATGTGCTGCTGGCTGTAGACATCGCCAGGTATACCCATGGCAAGCGAAACAAGGGACTGATTATCATGGTGCTGTTCAATCTTATTCTTGGGGCCATCACCAGTTATCTGGTTTCACTGGAGGCAATGCCTTTCTTTGCCCCGATACTCCCGATTCTGATTGGAGCACTTGCCATCATTGCCACACTTGCCAACCAGATTACCTTTAAATATTAATCACAAAGGAGACTAATTCTAATGGACAAGGAAGAATTTTCTGTTTTAGTGGATATGGTATTGGCCATAAAGGCCAATCCGCCAAAGGACCTCTTTGCCAAGGGATACGAGGACTGGCACTGCCGCGCCCGGCTGGCTCATTTCCTGGCCATGCCTGAGCTCAACCGTATCAACAAGGCAAAGGAGCTGTTCCTGTCAGTTATTGATATAGAACCGGATGAGGAAAGCAGTGAGGACATAGAAGAAAAGGTCTATGCCATGCAGCATCTCAGCCAGCTGGAAAAGGACGAGGAGGATTATGAAAACGCCCTTGCCCATATCAATATTGCCATCGAAACTGCTGAATCCTATGATTTCCTGTATAAGTACATCCTCCGTGGAGAGTTATGGGCTGAACGCTGGAACCTGCTTCACCGCATGGAGCAGACGGATGAAGCCCAGGCCGAGGTGGATGAGCGCATAGAGGTATATAAGGACATTCCGATAGATCATAACAGCTATCTTTATTACGGATACAGATTTAAAGCCCAACTGGCAGCCGAGAAGGGTGTTCCTCTCATTGCCAAGGATTATATGCACATGGCCTTAAAATACATGGAGCTGAAAAGCCGTGACAAGGAACGCCTGGATAAGGCCTTTGCCGCTGAACACGAAAACATCTCCTGGATTTTGGCCGAGATTGACAAGGCAACACCAAATCCTGACAACCTGCATTGGGATATTTAACAGCAAAAAACGCCGGCGCAAAGCCGGCGTTTTCGATTGTCTTCATTTTCAGGGGCTTATTCCTCCAGGGTCCCCTTCAGGTCATTATCTGTCATGGCACATACACAGGAATCTGACCAGACATTTTCTGCTGTCTCAATCATGTCAATTATTGTATAAATCGGCAAAATAACGCCCATAATCCCCAATGGGGCCCCCATGGATGACATAAGGGACAGGGTAAGGAAATAACATCCCATTGGCACCCCGGCATTGCCCACTGCAGCAAAGACAGCCACAAAAAGCCAGGTAATCATGGTGCCCATGGTCATCTCAAAGCCTGCATTCTGCATGACAAAAAGTGATGTGACCAATATAAAGGCAGCACAGCCATTCATGTTAATGGTGGTACATATAGGCAGTACGAAGCGGGATACCTTGTTATTCACCTTGAGGTTGTCCTCAGCAGATGCCATGGTTACCGGCAAGGTCGCAGCCGAGCTCTTGGTAAACAGGGCAACAGCAACGGCCGGTGCCATCTTCTTGAATACATGCACAGGATTTAATCCCCTTAGCATCAGGAACAGTGGTAATACCACAAAGAACTGGATGGTATTGCCCCCAAGGACAACAGCCACATATTTGCCCAGGGAGCCAACGATTACACCGGCCTCAATCTGGGCGGAAAGCTGTCCGGCAAAGGCCAGTATGCCTACAGGTAATGCCCAGACAATTCCCTTAATCAATGTAAACAGCAATTCCTGCAGTCCATGAATCACCTTGAGGAGCATCTGGCCATTCTCAGTCTTTGGCATGAATGCCAGGCCCAGGCCTGCAGCAAAGGCAATCAGAAGCACTGATAACACATTGCCGGCTATAAATGGCTGCAAAATATTATTCGGTATCACTGACAAAAAATGATCGTAATAAGATAATTTGTTCAACTTCTGCGGCACATCGGCCATCCCTGCACCTATGATATCGCCTGGGAGATTCTCCGGTGCAATACCTATATAGAGCACCAGTCCAACAGTGGCTGCAGCAAAGGTAGTCAACAGGGTATATACAACTGCATGACCAAATATCCGCCCGGTTTCCTTCTTTGCCCCCAATGAGGCCAGAGTGGTAATTACTGCCAGGGCAATGGTAGGCACGGCCACAAACTGGAACAGTCTGGTAAAGACAGTGGCAACGAAGTTGAACAGCTCATTTAACCAATGGATGTTCAACCAGCCCAGAACCCCGCCCACAAACAATGCGGCAAACCATAAAACCATCTGCTTGATCTGTCCCTTGCGGTCAGTCTGCCGCATGGCATTTTCAGCTCTTTGCTTAACATCATTTTCTGATGACATTTCTCTTCCCCTCTTTCAATACACAGCATAATAAATACAATAACCTAAAAAAATAACTCCTTGATATGCTCATAATATTATTCTTACAATATAGCATTGTCAAGGATTAGCAACAAAAAAACACCAAATAATCATCAGCCTGTGGCATTTGATTATTTGGTGTTTTTTTTCAATTTATTTTCTTTCCGACGCATCCTGAAGAAGCTTTTCATCAGTTCCGTGCATTCATCCTCCAGAACACCAGCTGTAACTTCTACCTGATGGTTCAACCGCTGATTGGTCAGCACATTGAATATGGAATGAACCGCCCCAGCCTTGATATCTGCTCCTCCATATACCACCCGGTCAATACGGCTGTTGACTATTGCCCCGGCACACATGGGGCATGGCTCAATGGTAACATAGAGGGTAGTCCCGCTGAGCCGCCATCTTCCCAGCTTTTGATTGGCCTGCCTGATGGCTTCTATTTCTGCATGGGCTGTTGCATCCCTGGCCAGCTCACGCAAATTATGCCCTGCAGAAACAACAGTGCCGCCCTCATTCTCTACGAGGACGGCACCTATCGGAACCTCACCCAGCTCATAGGCCTTTGCGGCCTCTGCCAGGGCAAGACGCATAAAATGTTCATCATTTAATATCATAAGCTCAACCCATGCCTCCACCAAAAAAATTCAAGTCAACACCGTTTTGATAGAACAGTGAATGGGTAACCTTCTGGCAATCCAGCACATAAGCGTCCTGAATCTTAACCTCACCCTCCTGTTCCTTCATCTTTTCAACCAACATCCTATGGAATGGAGATTTACCGTTGTACTGATCATCACTGCTATTTTTCCGCAGGAAAGGACTGTTAACATCACAGTCAACACCTTTAACTCTGGCTACTCTTGCTACCTTCTCCAACATGATGATCACCTCTATCCAAAACAGCTACAACATTTCAATACCTCCAAAAAATTTAATATCCTTCTTACCACATATATCGTGATTATAATACCTTTAATTAAACTAATGTTAAAAATTTTTTATGTATACATAATCACAAACAAAAATTATTTTTCTTGTTATATATATTCATGATTCATTATTAATTTTCCTGCACAAAAATAAAATTTGTGAACATAATTTAAAAAAATAAAAAGCTGTGGCAGACCAAGGGGCCTGTCACAGCTTTGATTAATTTTTGTTCAGTTCATTGAAGAAATTACTTCTTCAGTGCATCTCCCAGATTGTTCTGAGTGTTGCGTGCTGCCTGTACGGACTCAGCAAAGCGATCCTTCTCCTTGCCTTCCAGCTTCAGCTCAACAATCTTCTCGATACCATTTTCGCCCAGGATTACCGGAACACCGATGCAGAGGTCATTCTCACCATACTCGCCCTCAAGGTATACACAGCAAGGGATGAGCTTCTTGCCATCAGTGATGATGGACTTAACCAGCTCGCCAGCTGCAGCACCTGGTGCATACCAAGCAGAAGTACCCAGCAGACCGGTAAGAGTAGCACCGCCAACCTTAGTCTGAGCGATTGCATCCTCGAGCTCAGCATCGCTGAGGAAATGGGTAACAGGAATACCCTTATAAGTAGCAATAGATCCGAGTGGAACCATGGTCTTGTCACTATGGCCACCGATTACCATGCCTTCAATATCAGTAGGAGTTGCAGGATAACCCTTCTTCTTCAGTGCGCAGGACAGGAAATAACGGAAACGGGAGCTGTCGAGCATACCGCCCATACCGATTACCTTGTTCTTAGGCAGTCCGGAGTTCTTCAGTGCCAAATAAGTCATTGCATCCATTGGGTTGGAAATAACAATGAAAATTGCATCCGGAGAATACTTAACAGCCTGCTCAATAACGCTGCCTACAATACCTGCATTAACACCGATGAGATCCTCACGGCTCATGCCTGGCTTGCGAGGAATACCGGAGGTGATAACAACAACCTTTGATCCTGCAGTAGCAGAATAATCATTGGTAACACCGGTAATAGTAGTATTGAAATTGAGAATCTGGGAGGTCTGCATCATATCCATTGCCTTACCTTCAGATACACCCTCTTTGATATCAAGAAGAACTACTTCACTTGCATAGCCAGCGCTAGCAATAACATTTGCTGCTGTTGCGCCTACATTACCTGCACCTACAACTGTAACCTTCATAATTAAACATTCCTCCTTTTATTTATGACAAGCTGCGTTTACCACACAACTTGAACCTTAAACCGATAATATTATACCAAATATTGACTCAATAAGCAATGAAATAGGGCATTTACCGACTTATATCTTCTTCACATAATGAAGGAAATTGAACATGCCATCTGTTATGTATTTATACCATCTCAAGCCACAGGCCGACCTATACGGGCCATTATCTTTTCATAAAATTCATAGGGCACATTCATATTACCATTTATCCCTGTGCCCAACTCTACGCCCTTGCGGTTTGCACCATGAAAATCCGTGCCACCGGTGGGCAGCATATGATACTTTTCAATCATATGGGCAGCAAATTCCTCGTCATCAGGAGCGTAATTAGGATAATACCTTTCCATGCCATCCAGTCCGAACTCCATGAGTTCACACAGGGCACTTTCCTGCTCCTCCCGGGTCCAGCCCAGCATACCGATCTTCTTGTGGTAATGGGCCAGTGAGGTCACCCCTCCTGCAGCCCTGATAACCGGCAGGGCCTCCCGGGCAGGAATATCACCAAACACATTAAGCTCCTTCAGTGCAGGATTCAGGTATTCATCCCACAGCTTCTGCACCGGGCAGGGAAGTTTCAGGTCCACCAGGGCACGCATTACAGCATAACGGTCAAAATGAACGCCTATGTGTTTTCTGACCTTATCCATGGTAAGGTCAAGTCCCTTTTGCCGGATGCATTCCACAACCTTATCCATATCCCGTTCCTTGTTATGGCGAATTCCTTCATACATATCCAAAAAACCCTGATTATTCATGTCAAACCCAAGGCACACAATATGCAGCTTGTGATCCCTGTAGGCGACGGTCATTTCCATGCCATTCAGGAACTTAATCCCCAGCTTTTTTGCCTCATCGGCAGCTTCCCGGGTCCCGGCAGTGGTTTCATGATCAGTCAGCGCCAGGGCTTCAAGGCCCCGGGATTTTGCCAGCTGTATTATCTCCCTTGGTGTATAGCTTCCATCTGAAACGGTGGAATGAACATGTAAGTCTATCATCTTTACCATTCCTCAAAAATATAACTCGGTGTAAGATGTCCCCTTCCTCTATAGGTGGGGGGGACAAGCTTTAACAGGTGGTGAGCATATCTCCCACCTCGTTGAAACGCTAATTGGAAGATTTTTCTTTTTAAAAGAAAAAATTGAACAATGGCGTTATAATGTCTCACGATTTCTTTTTCTGCTTCAGTAACGGTTTTAAAAACTGCCCGGTATATGACTTCCTGACCTTTACCACTTCCTCAGGGGTTCCCTGGGCCACAATGGTGCCGCCCTTGTCTCCGCCCTCAGGGCCAAGATCTATGATATGGTCAGCGGTTTTGATTACATCCAGGTTATGCTCGATAACCACCACTGTATCCCCGGCATCCACCAGCCGCTGCAATATGCCCAGAAGCTTGTTGATATCCTCCGTATGCAGCCCTGTAGTAGGCTCGTCCAGAATATACAGCGTCTTGCCGGTGGAGCGTCGGGACAACTCTGTCGCCAGCTTTACCCGCTGTGCCTCACCACCTGACAATGTGGTGGCTGCCTGTCCCAGCTTGACATAGCCCAGGCCTACGTCCTTGAGGACCTGGAGCTTATTGGCTATCCTTGGGACATTCTTAAAGAAATCCACTGCTTCGTCAATAATCATGTCCAGAACATCAGCTATCGATTTGCCCTTGTATTTGACCTCCAGTGTTTCAGTATTATATCTGGCTCCCTTGCAGACCTCACAGGGAACATAAACATCCGGCAGAAAGTGCATCTCTATTTTTATTATACCGTCACCCTTACATGACTCACAGCGGCCACCCTTTACATTGAAGCTGAACCTGCCCGGCTTATAGCCTCTCAGCTTGGCTTCCGCCGTCTGACTGAACAGGGTGCGGATAAGGTCAAATACGCCTGTATAGGTAGCCGGATTGGATCTTGGTGTCCGTCCGATAGGTGACTGGTCAATATTGATTATCTTGTCAATATTCTTCAGTCCCTTTATGGACTTAAAGCGTCCAGGCTTGCCCTTGGTCCGGTATAGCTTGGAGGCTATTCCTTTATACAGTATCTCATTGATAAGAGTACTTTTTCCGGAGCCTGACACCCCTGTGACCACAGTGAGTGTCCCCAGGGGGAAGGTCACTGAAAGATTTTTCAGGTTGTTTTCGCTGGCCCCGGTTACCTCCAGGAAAAGGCCGTTTCCAGTCCTGCGCTCCTTGGGAACAGGAATGAATTTTTTACGGCTGAGATATTGGCCGGTGATAGATTCCTTCACCTTCATTATTTCCTTGGCTGTTCCCTGGGCTACAACATGGCCTCCTTCCGTACCGGCACCAGGCCCGATATCTATAATATGGTCTGCCTCCAGCATCGTATCCTCATCATGCTCCACTACCAGCAGGGTATTGCCTAAATCACGCAGGCTTTTCAGGGCTGTAAGCAGGCGGGCATTATCCCTTTGATGAAGACCAATACTCGGTTCGTCAAGAATATACAGCACACCCACCAGTCCTGAGCCTATCTGGGTTGCCAGCCTTATTCGCTGGGCTTCCCCGCCGGACAGTGTCCCTGCCGCCCTGGACAGAGTCAGATAATCCAGGCCTACGGTATTCAGGAATCCAAGCCTTGCATGAATTTCCTTTAGGATCTGTGCCGCAATTTTTTGTTCCCTGGGACTGAGCTCCAGCTCCGAAAAAAATGTCTCACAGTCCCGTACTGTCATTTCAGTCACCTGATGAATGTTTTTATCCCCAATAGTCACTGCCAGGGCCTCAGGCTTAAGCCGTGCTCCCTTGCAGACAGGACAGCAGCTGATGCTCATGTAATTTTCCAGGTCTTCCCGCATTGCATCAGAATCAGACTCTCTATAACGCCTTTCCAGCAGTGGCATTATTCCTTCAAAGGGTCCGGTATGAATCTTATATACACCAAACATATTTTCATAGCCAAAGCTGTATTTTTTGTCCCCGGTACCGTTTATAAGCTCATCCTGTGCCTTGGGAGGCATCTGTTCCCAGGGGGTATCAATGCTGCACCCGTAAGCCTCTGCAATGGCCGCCATCTGGCACATGGCATATGATTTTGGATTGCTGCTTAAAGGTGTCACCAGGCCCTCGGCAAGACTGAGGGATTTATCCGGCATCACCAGGTCAACGTCAAATTCGCTGTGACTCCCCAATCCGCTGCAGGCCGGACACGCTCCAAAGGGATTATTAAAGGAGAACATTCTCGGCGCTATCTCAGGCAGGCTGATTCCACAGTCTATGCAGGCAAAATTCTGACTGAACATCATCATTTCGCCATCAACCACCTGAACATAGGCAACACCTTCACCCAGCTTCAGGGCAGCCTCCAGGGATTCGGCCAGTCGGGACCTTATTTCCTCCCGGATAATGATCCTGTCCACCACTACTTCTATGGTATGCTTTTTATTTTTCTCAAGATTGATTTCTTCATTGGCATCCATTATCTCCCCATCTATTCTGAGGCGGATGTAGCCCTCTCTGCGGATATGCTCCAACAGCTTGCGATGCTCCCCCTTCTTGCCCCGTACAACCTGGGCAATTATAAGCAGCTTGGTGCGTTCAGGCAGCTGCAGCAGCTGATCCAGCATCTGGTCTATTGATTGCTGGTTTACTGGCTTTCCACATTTTGGGCAATGTGGTCTGCCTGCCCTGGCAAACAGCAGGCGCATATAATCGTAAATTTCCGTAACGGTCCCCACCGTGGAACGGGGATTGCGGCTGGTAGTCTTCTGGTCGATGGAAATCGCCGGAGACAGGCCTTCAATATAATCCACATCCGGTTTATCCATCTGACCCAAGAACATTCTGGCATAGGAGGACAGGGACTCCACATATCTTCTTTGGCCTTCTGCATATATGGTATCAAAGGCCAGGGATGATTTCCCGGAGCCACTGAGCCCTGTCAGAACCACCATTTTGTCCCGGGGAATATTCACATCTATATTTTTCAGATTATGCTGTCTGGCACCTTTTACACGAATATATTTTTCCATTCATTATTCTCCAATCAAACACCTGATTTTTGCCTGCTGCTTTTTGCTTTCAGGGAATCCTCCAGCTCGAATATCATATCCCTGAGCTCCGCCGCCCTTTCAAATTCCAGGGCTCGGGAAGCATTCTGCATCTCCTTGCGCAGAGCCTTCAGCAATGCCTCTGATTCCTTTTTCGTCAGCTTTTTGCCAGGGCGCTGCAGATTTTTCCGGTCAGGTGTATATGCAGCACCCTCCTCTGCCACCAGGGTAGTTTCTATCAGGTCCTTTACCGGCTTGATAATCGTCTGTGGTATTATCCCGTGTTCCTGATTGTATTCATCCTGTATCTGGCGGCGTCGCCCCGTTTCATCAATAGCCCGCTTCATGGAGTCCGTTACGGTATCTGCATACATAATGACACGGCCCTCGGCATTTCTGGCGGCACGGCCTATGGTCTGAATCAGGGATGTATCAGACCGCAGGAAGCCTTCCTTATCTGCATCCAGTATTGCCACCAGGGAAACCTCAGGCATATCAAGGCCTTCACGGAGCAGGTTGATGCCCACCAGCACATCAAAAACGCCGGCACGCAGGTCACGGATGATTTCGGCCCGTTCAAAGGTAGCAATGTCAGAATGAAGATATCTTACCTTTATTCCTGACTCCTTCAGATAATCCGTGAGATTCTCCGCCATCTTTTTGGTCAGGGTGGTCACCAGGACACGCTGCCCCTTGGATGCCCGCAGGGAGATTTCACTGAGCAGGTCGTCTATCTGCCCATCCAACGGACGCACCTCCACCTCAGGATCAAGAAGTCCTGTAGGGCGTATAATCTGCTGTACCACCTGCTGGGCCATGCTTAATTCATATTTGGCAGGTGTTGCCGATACAAATACTATCTGGTTGATCCTGCTTTCAAATTCCTCAAACTTCAACGGTCTGTTGTCAAAGGCCGATGGAAGTCTAAAGCCGTTGTCCACCAGGGATTCCTTCCTGGACCTGTCCCCTGCATACATGGCACGAAGCTGTGGCAGGGTAACATGAGACTCATCCACCACCATGAGGAAATCCTCCGGGAAATAATCAAGGAGGGTATATGGAGCCTCCCCGGGAGCCCGCTGGGTAAGGTGTCTGGAATAATTCTCTATCCCTGAGCAATAGCCCATTTCCTGTATCATTTCCAGATCATAATTGGTCCTCTGTTCAATCCGCTGGGCTTCAATCAGCTTGCCCTGAGCCTTGAAAAAGTCCACCTGCTGCACCAGCTCGTCCCTTATGGTATTCATAGCTATATCCAGGTCCTCCTGCGGCGTTACATAATGAGACGCCGGAAAGACCATTGAATGAATGCGCTCGCCAAAAATTTCACCGGTGAGTACATCAAACTCAACTATCCTGTCAATTTCATCCCCGAACATTTCTATTCTGACCGCCCGGTTGTTATATCCCGCAGGGAAAACCTCCACCACATCTCCCCGAACGCGAAAATGCCCTCTTTCCAGCACCACATCATTTCTGTCATACTGCATGGTAATCAGGCGTCTCAAAATAGCATTTCTCTCGATTTCCTGCCCCTTGTGAAGGGAAAGCACCATTTCATGATAGCTCTCCGGGGAACCCAGGCCGTATATGCACGAAACGCTGGCCACAATAATAACATCCCTGCGTTCGAACAGGGAGCAGGTAGCTGAATGCCGCAGTTCATCGATTTCATCATTGATGGATGCGTCTTTTTCTATATAGGTATCAGTGGAAGCAATATAGGCTTCCGGCTGATAATAATCATAATATGATACAAAATATCCCACATAATTATCCGGGAAAAAAGCCTTGAATTCGCTGGCCAGCTGTGCTGCCAGGGTCTTATTATGGGCTATCACCAAGGTAGGCTTCTGAACCTTTTCAATCAGCTTGGCTACAGTAAATGTCTTGCCTGTACCTGTTGCTCCCAAAAGCACCTGTGCCCGCTGCCCGTTTTCTATACCTGCTGCCAGGTCAAAAACGGCCTGTGGCTGATCACCCATAGGCTCATAGGGAGCTTCTACACGGAAGGGCTGGCTATCCTGAAATTCAATATTGTTTAATTTTGGGGTTTTATTCATTTGCTGCCTCCAAATCATATGACCGAACATATTATCTGTATTATAACGCAATTAATCATATTTTGCTCTAAAAAAAGAAAAAACTTTTGCCAAAAATAATGGGTGCCTCACCCTGTCTACAGACAGGGACGGACACCTGTAAAACAACAGCTGAAATTTGAATAAAATTCAGTGGAAGCACTATACTCCCACTGAATAAAACTCATTTTATGGAATTCACACAAGGTCAAAGGACATATTTACCGTAACAATGGTCCCCAAATCCACTGCACTGTATATTGCAATGCTGCCACCTATCTTCTCCAGCAGCTGCTTGGCCACATACAGTCCCAGCCCCTGTCCATTGGCCCATGGGTCCACCTGCCGGCCTTCCTGGGTAAATGGCTCAAACATTTTAGGCTGAAACTCCGGTGAAATACCTATGCCCTCATCAGAAATCTTAAACTTACAGGTCATCCTGCCACCATGGGCCTTGGCCTCCACCAGACAGTGAATCTCACTGCCGCCCTTACTGTATTTGAGGGCATTGTGCACCACATTAAACAGTATTCTCTTCACGAACAGGATGTTCCCGTATACCTCCATGCCCTGCACTCTTGCAAGGTCGGTTTCCGTTGAATACTCAATCTCCTTGATCCCTGCCAGGGATTTTGCAAAGCTGTCCACGCTCCTGAATAATTCCCTGAGGTCAAAGCTACGCTTTATCTTTTCCTTGGTATCCTGCTTCAGTCTGCTGACAGTCTGTATATCCAAGGCCAGATCCTGCAGCAGCTCCATATTGATCTTAATGCGTTTTATGGCATCCGGGCCCAGGTCCTTGCAGTCATTGACTATGTGCATAACGATATTCGTGATATCGGCTTCATTGTCAGCCATGTTGTTTATCAGGGCATTGCTGATATCCACCTCATCCTGAATACCCTTTAGGGCCAGCTTCAGCTTGTCTTCAGATTTTATCTGCAGCTTCATCATCTCATCCACATTCTGTACGGCTAAAATCACGCTGTTTTTATCCGCCAGACGGAATATTCGCACCTGCATAAACCAGGTCTTGCCCTTTCTGCATACCCTGTAGGTATGAGAAAAGTTTTGCACGGACACCAGGCTTTTACGCATGGCCTCCAGGTTCAGAACACGCTGCATATCCTCCCTGTCATCCTCCTGAACATATTCAGAAATATATTTTTTCACGAATTCATCGAAGGAAAACTTCTGATCATCATAATAATAGGCCTGAATCTGGGCGATGGATTCTTCCCCGATGTTCATTACCTCTGTCTGCCCACTGGTTAAATCTATCCGCATTACAGTGGAATATTTCATCGTCAGGGAATCTATGATTTCCTTCAGCTGGACCTCTCTTTCATTATCCACCGCCAGTGTTGCCGAACCATAGGCCTTCACCGGTCTTCCCTGCTTGTCAAATTCAGTTGTGTAACGCACATGAAAGGGAATCCTCTCAGGTGTCAGGGGAATAACGGCCTGTATCTGGGCCTCTCCCTGCTCAACACGGGTATGCCAATGGCGATACATATCTGCATAATCCGGTGGAAACAGCCCGGATGCTATCACTGGCTCAGGATAATTCTCCAGGACCGGTGGCAGTCCCAAATCCCTCATACATCGGGAGCACGGTCTCATTTCCCTGGTGGCAACATCATATTCCCAGGCATAGATATTGGCCTGCTCGGCTGCTGCCCTAAATTTGCTTTCACTGTCGGAAATATTTCTTATGGAATGTCTGATGTCCGTATCGTTCTCCACCAGGGCATAATAAAGGATTTCCCCCTCATATCGGGCTGCCAGGGATACCTTAAAGGAAATACAGCACTCCTGAAAGCCACAGCACTGGGAAAACAGTCTGAACCAAATTCCCACACCTGAAGGAAGGACATCCTCTGTGGCTTTGGCAAGGAGAGCTTCAAAGCTCTTTTTTGCCTGCTCATCAGAAAATTGCCATGCCCCTTCTGTTCCGACGCCATCCAGGGATATTTCCGGACTGATTTCCTGTTCAAAGGCTTTATTTGACTTTACAAGTCTCAAAATACCGGCTACATAGGTGAAATAAAACGCTGCCCCCATATGATGATTGAACAAAAAGTCGGCCGCAGCATCCTCTCCGGCAAAAATCACGGC
Source organism: Anaerovibrio sp. (assembly GCF_024697385.1). Classification (GTDB taxonomy): domain Bacteria; phylum Bacillota; class Negativicutes; order Selenomonadales; family Selenomonadaceae; genus Anaerovibrio. The sequence goes on along the minus strand of NZ_JAILFV010000172.1, from coordinate 1,576 downwards.
ATCATGGGGATTTTTAAAACAGCTTATACGGTCAAGCCAGGCTGATTGAATTTCTGATACGGCCCTGGCCCTGTCTATTCCTTCATCTTTCATCTTCAGCGCTCCCATCATAAAATAAAACCAATATTTATGACTCTGAATTTTTTCGATATTCTCACTAAAATTAAAGAGGATTTTCTACCATTATGATAGAAAATCCTCTTTTTTAGGTGTATTTTTATCAGATATTAACTTCTTCACCCTTTGCCAGGCGCTCGCTGAATTCTGCAGTAGCTGCAAACAGAGCGTCAGTGGATGAGTTCAGGGCTGTCTCGCAGGAATCCTGAATTACACCGATGATAAATCCAACACCAACAGCCTGCATGGCAATATCGTTGGAAATACCGAACAGGGAGCATGCCATTGGAATCAGCAGCAGGGAACCACCTGCCACACCGGAAGTACCACAGGCACCAACAGTTGCCAACACAGAAAGCACAATGGCAGTCGGAATGTCAACCTGGATACCAAGGGTATAAGCAACAGCCATGGTCATGACCGTGATGGTGATCGCAGCACCCTCCATATTTATAGTTGCTCCCAAAGGAACAGACACGGAATAGAAATCCTCATCCAAACCCAGCTTTTTGCATAATTCCATGTTTACAGGAATGTTGGCTGCAGAGCTGCGGGTAAAAAAGGCAGTCACACCGGATTCACGCAGGCACTGCAAAACCAATGGATATGGATTGCGCTTCAAAAACAGGAAAACAAGCAACGGATTGACAATCAGGGCCATGGTAAACATGGTTCCTACCAGGACTACCAGGAGCAATCCATAGTCAACGAATATTGCTATACCACTCTCGGCAACAGCGGAGAAAACCAAACCCATAATACCGAAGGGAGCCAGCTGGATAATCCAGGATACGGCCTTGGAAACAACAGCGGCAATTTCTGCAACTATTCCCCGGGTAGCTTCAGAAGCCAGACGCTTGAAGCCCATGCCAAAAATGATGGCCCAGCAGAGAATGCCCACATAGTTTGCATTCATCAATGCAGATACAGGATTTGCCACCATGTTGGTAAGAATAGTCTTTATAACATCACCGATACCATTCGGCGGAGTATTATTGGCCGCATCGGTAAGCACCATGCCAACCGGCATAGCATAGCTGAACATTACTGCAGCAGCTGCTGCCAGCAGGGTACCTAAAACATACAGGAATACCACATTTTTAAATCTGCCACCGATATCACCACTGGCATTGGCCAACGCACTGATAACCAGTACAAATACAAGGATAGGTGCTATACCCTTCAATAAACCTACAAACAAATTACCAAATATAGGAATGACACCATTATCCGGTATCAGGGTAGCTAAAATCACACCAAGAATCAAACCGCATACAATGCGCAGAATCAAACTGATACTCTGCCACTTTCTAAAAGTTGCACTCATAAGTAAACTCCTCACTAAATTAATATAATAGTTTTGAGACTGAAAACTGCCTCGTTACACATTCTAAAGGCGTGACAACAGTATGTCAAGAAAAATCCACCCCATATGGACATATATACTAAAAATCCTTCC
>NZ_JAILFV010000057.1 GCF_024697385.1 Anaerovibrio sp. | reverse complement strand
GCCTTGAGCCATATATCGATGAACCATACTGAAAAACAGCCACGATCACTGAAGGACATGGGAATACTCTGTCCTTCTCTTTTATATTACGGCAGGAATAATGTTGTCACAGGGCGAACTATAACATTCATACAATAATTTACTCCGGTCGATCTTCCAATCAGTTTATTCATTTTATTGAAATCAGGAGTGAACTCTCATGCAACATCAAGGCTATCCAGAAAAAAAAGTATCCTTCTATTTGATTACCTGCCTGCTATTGGTAACGGTACAGCTTTTTGCCTGTTGTCTTATGCCTGTCCATGCAGGTCAAGGTGACTATTGGCAGCAACGAAAAACCGTCAGGGTGGCTGCCTATGATGCGGATGAAATTTTTGTGCTCAGGGATGCCCACAACAAAAGAAACGGCTATGCCTACGAATATATCGAAACCATAGCCCGCTATGCCGGTTGGGATATAGAATATGTGGAATACCCCGGGTTTTTGGCCTGTATTGATGCTGTAAAAAACGGTCAGGCTGATCTGGCCTATGATGTAAGTTACACTCCGGAACGGGCCCGATATTTAGCCTTCCCAAATGAGCCCATGGGGCGGGAAAGCTATTATCTCTATTTTCTGGACCATAACAAAAATATCATATCCGGCGACCTTGGAACCCTACAGAACAAGAAAATAGGTGTGTCCAGAGGCACCACACAAATCAAACTGTTGCAAAAATGGCTGGACAAAAACAATGTAAATGCTGAAATTGTAGAATATGCCAACAGCAGCGAACGCCGGGCAGCACTGTGGAATAACGAAGTTCAACTTAATCTCATCGCCAATCGTTACAATAAGGAACATTTCATCGCCTTTGGCAACATCGGTGAAGACGATTTCTTTCTTGTAGTAAACCAGGCCCGTCCTGACCTACTGAATGATTTAAACGATGCCCATCGGCTGGTTGTGTCCATTAATCCTTATTTTATGACCGATATAAGCAAACAGCATTTTGCCTATTCCTCCATCCGTAAAAGCCTTTCCACCAGTGAAATACAATGGCTTGATAAGCACCCCACAATCCGTGTGGGATGCTTGAAAGACGATCCACCATTTAGTTACATGACCCCTGACAGTCCGGACATAAAGGGGGCATTGATAGACACCTTGACTCACCTGTTTGATACCCTTTATATTGACAAATCACGGTTGTCCTTCAAAATATATGAATCCTATGATGATATGGTTACCGCATTACATAATGATGAAATTGATATGCTGGGAGAGTATTTTTTCGATTATGACCTGGCTAACCGGGATAATGTTATTATTTCCACAAAGATTTACGATGCCCAGATAGGGATTATCCGTCAAACAGGTACTTCCTACAATGACGCCTTCAATACGCTGGTCTATCCAAACAGCCGCGGGCAGAAGGGTTATTCCTATGCAAAATACTCCGGCTCCACCTTTATTCCATGTGACAATCTCATGGCATGTCTAGACGAGGTGCATAAAGGAAATGCTACCGGTGCTATTGGTTTTGGTCCCACAATTGCCATATATGCCCAGGTCTATCCGGATCTTGAATACGCTCCAATAATGGAAACAGTCCCACTCTGCTTTGCCACCTCCAAGAATAATGTTCCTTTGATTTCCATGCTGGACAAAGGAAGGGGCCTTATGAATACCGGTGAAATTGATGCCATTATTTCCGGGCACCTGCCGGTAGTCCCTTTCTCTGTCCACCGCTTTATTTCCACCCATTTGATAAGCTGCATATTAGGTCTGGCAGTCATAATATTTATCATCTTCCTGTTTTTCTTTATGAGTGTTACCAATCGCCGTTTGGCATCCCAAAACAATCTTATCGATAAACAAAATGCTGCCCTGAAAAAATACCATGTGCAGCTAAATCAATCATTGGAGGATGTAAAAAAAGCCGATAAGGCCAAAACATCATTCCTGTTTAATATGTCCCACGATATTCGCACCCCAATGAACGCTATTATCGGTTTTACAAACCTGTTGGAAAAGAATATCGAGAACAAGGAACTCTGTCTGAATTATATTGACAAGATTCAATCCTCCAACAAATTTCTTCTGTCCCGTATCAACAACGTATTGGAAATGGCCCGTATCGAAAGTGGCAAAGCCACCCTGGAAGAATCATATATCAATGTGGAACAGATGATTACTGAAGTGGGGGCTGTATTTGAACCGCAAATGGAAGAAAAGGGAATTACATTTTCCTACTCCCTGAGTGCTGAACATAAATATATCCTGTTGGATGCCACAAAGGCCCGGGAAATACTCCTCAACATCATCAGCAATGCCCTGAAATATACTCCATCCGGGGGAAGTGTGGAGTTCAATGTTATTGAGGAGCCGTCCCCAAAACCTGATATTGCAAGGTTTAAGATTACTGTCACAGATACCGGTATTGGTATGCCAAAGGAGTTTCTTGAAAACATTTTTGATGCATTCTCCCGGGAGAGAAATACCACCCAAAGCGGTATCATAGGCACCGGCCTGGGGATGCACATTGTAAAAAAGCTTGTTGATCTCATGGGCGGTGAAATAACAATCTCAAGTGAGATGGGCAAGGGAACATCCATAACCATACTCATATCCTCAAAAATCGGCCAGGAGCCTCCTTGCAGCGACCCTGATGATGAACCAGGCAAAACAGATGTTACTCAATTCCAGGGTATGCGTATTCTGCTCGCTGAGGACAATGATTTCAATGCGGAAATTGCAAAAACACTCCTTGAGGAAGAAGGCTTTATAGTAGAGCATGCCCGTGATGGTCTGGAATGCGTCGATATGCTTACCAATTCCCAACCTGGATACTACGATTTTATTCTGATGGATGTTCAGATGCCAAATATGGATGGATATAGTGCTACTATCACTATCCGCGGGCTAAAGGAACCTTTACACGCCAATATTCCTATTATTGCCATGACTGCCAACGCTTTTGATGAAGACAAGCACAATTCCCTGATGGCGGGTATGAATTCCCATATACCGAAGCCTTTTGAAATAGACCAGCTATTTAATATCATTGATGATGTCATGAAGCACAGGGAATATTATATTCGCAGCCATGAAATGGTCGGATTTAAGGAAAAACATGCAGCTGCAGGAATAAAGTGCGGATATTTTATTTTTGAACTCAGTAAAAAGGCTGATATAATCTATACTGATGAAACCTTCCTGAACATATTCGGGTGTGACAGTTATGATGAATTCATGGACTATACCAAAGGTTCAGCCGCAAATATCCTCCCGGAGCAAAAACTGAACAGCCTGCTCCACAATTTAGCTGAAGTCGGCAAGGCAAATTCCTGTATAGAAGCCTTTGAATTTAATGGTGTCCGCACTGACGGGCAGCCGCTACGACTTGATGCCATAGGCTGTCCGGCATATACCGGGAATGAAATCGTAGCCTTTGTATATGTGGCAGAAATTTCCAATACCATTGTTATGTAATCCATAGCCAAGAAATAATCATCAAAAAACAGATGGAACAAAACTCACACTTGTTTTGCTCCATCTGTTTTATTTTGTATGGCAGTATACAGAAACTGACAACTGACTTAAAATCATCAGCCCCCTGTCTGCTTGACAGGGGGCTGATCAAGGGGACCGATTAAAATCATCTGCCCTTATTATTTTTTGCAATTGCAGCATCCACCACAGCTATCACCACCGGTCCCGCAACAGTCGTGCTTACCGGAGGAAAAATTGTGCCATATATGACGGCAGGCAAATGCCAGCATAATCAAAAGTATCAGGCCAATAATATAAGTTGCCATAAAAGGCACCTCCCTTTATTCAAACCCCAAAAGTCTACCCACCTGATATACTATCAAGGAAATAATCCAGGCCACAGCAAACATATAGCCTGCTGCAAAGAACATCATCTTCCAGCTGTTGGCTTCTTTCTTGATGGTACCCAATGCAGTTACACATGGAGTATAAAGCTGTGAGAACACCATGAAAGCAAAGGCAGACAGGCCGGTGAAGGCAGCTGCCATACCGGTAGTGCCAAGAGCCTCAGCAGTCTCCACAGCATCCTCTGCCTCAGCAGAAATATCAGGAAGACCATACAGCACACCGATGGTTGAAATAACGGATTCCTTGGCCAAAATACCGGAAATAACAGAAGCACCAGCCTCCCAATTGCCAAAGCCATGGAAGGTAAACAGAGTACCAACAACAGCTCCGATGGAAGCCAGGAAGGATTCACTCTGATCCTCTACCATACCGCTGGAATTAAATGCACCCAGGAACCAGATGAGAACACAACCGGCAAATATAATGGTACCGGCCTTAACCAGGTAGCCCTTGCCCTTGTCCCAGGTCTCCAAAAGAACAGTCTTCATATCAGGCATTCTGTATGGAGGCAGCTCCAAAAGGAAGGTAGCCGTCTCATCCTTGTATTTGGTGGCTGACAGGAATTTCGTAGAAACGATTGCCATGACAACACCAATGATATACATCAAAAATACGATATTTGCTGCATTGTCAGGGAAGAACATTGCAGCGAACAACGCCATAATAGGCAGCTTGGCACCACAGGTAAGGAAAGGTGCAGCCAGAATTGCCAGCTTACGGTCCTTCTCACTATCCAGTGCACGGGCACCCATAATGGAAGGAACACTGCAGCCAAAGCTCATCATAAGAGGCAGTACCCCTTTACCGGTAAGGCCTGCACGGCGCATGATAGGATCCATGATAAAGGCTACACGGGCCATATATCCGGTACCATCCAGGAAGCTCAGGCAGAAGAACAACATGAAAATCAAAGGTACAAAGGTCAGCACAGACCCTACACCGCCGATAATACCATCCACAATCAGTGACTGCATCCAGTCTGCTACTTCCAGGCTGGCCAGGCTTTCACTGACAGTATCAGTAAGTGTACCGCCGATAAACTCATCCAAGGCATCTGCTATTGGCTGCCCGATCCACTCGAATACTATCTGGAATACTGCGTAAAGAATAACCAGGAACATCGGCAATGCCAATACTCCATTTGCCAGAATCTTATCAGCCTTTTCAGAGAAGGTCGCACCTGGGCGGGTAAATTCAACAGTTTCCTTAAGTACACTGTCAATAAAAGCGTAACGCTGTTTGATAATTGCTTCCTGAAGATCAGACCCGGTAAGACCACTGGCTTCAATTTCCTTTACCTTGGCAATATGCGCCTGCAAACGCTCACTTGGGCCATAACCATCCATTGCAATAGATGTAACGACATTAAGCAGATTCTTGATACTCTTGCCATCGCGGCCGGTAGTAAGCAGTACAGGGAATCCCAAGGCCGCCTCAAGCTTCTTGACATCAATCTTGATTCCACGACGCACAGCCTCGTCCTGCATATTAAGATCAAGTAAAAGAGGAATACCCTTTTCCAAAAGCTGTACTGTCAGGAAAAGGTTTCTTTCAATATTTGATGAGTCAATTACATCGACCACCAAATCCATCTTATTTTCCATAAGGAAGTCTATAACGATTTTTTCCTCAGGACTTCTTGCGTTGATACTGTAAGTTCCCGGAAGGTCAATTATATGGATATGTCTGCCCTCATGGGTAACATGGCCCTCTTTTTTATCTACAGTTACGCCCGGCCAGTTACCAATCTTTTGTCTGGCACCTGTTATCTCATTAAAAATAGTGGACTTGCCGGTGTTTGGATTACCGGTCAGGGCCACACTCATCATATTCTCATGCAAAGTCATTTCTGCCATTAAAATCATCCCACCTGTGTAACTTCAATTTTTTCTGCATCATCACGGCGCATAGCCAAATTATATGAGCGTACACCCACTGCGATCGGATCACCTAAAGGAGCTGATCTAAGCACAGTAACCATTGCCCCAGGGATAATTCCCATAGTCATAAGTCTTTCCTTGAGAGCAAAATCTTCAATATGCTCCACTTTGACTGACATACCTTCCTTACAATCCTTAAGAGTCATGTCAAACCTCCTCAAACAACTCATTTTCCCACTTCTGCATATAAAGCACAGTAAGTGAAAATTAAAACAATAATTAATATCATTAGAACAAAATTATGATACAGTTTCTCAATTACTTTGTCAAGTGAAAAGTATTATCATTTACATTTTCTCAGATATATGTATATATTCCCTTAATAAATCATTCATGTAGATAAAATCGCTTAATATATTATGAAGGCTTTGGCATACAAAAAAACAACCACCGATTAATTCAATCAGTGATTGTTAGCTCTCAGAGTCCTGCCTATTCAAGGTGGCGAGGTATTCCCTGTCTTCTTTTGTAAGCTCTGCAGCACGGAGCAGATCCGGCCGGTTCCTCAGGGTAATTTCCAGGGCTTTCTCCCGGCGCCATTTTGCTATCCTGGCATGATCTCCGGAAAACAGTATCTCCGGTACCTTCATCCCTTCAAACTCCCGTGGTCTGGTATACTGAGGATGCTCCAGAAGCCCATTATAAAATGAATCCGTTGGTGCTGATTCTGCTGAGCCCAATACCCCCGGGAGCATTCTGGCTACAGCATCGGTAATGATCATGGCCGGAAGCTCGCCTCCGGTGAGCACATAATCCCCTACAGAAATAATTTCATCTGCCAGGTTTTCGCTGATTCTGGCATCGAAGCCCTCATAATGTCCACAGACAATTATCAGCTGATCATAGCCGGCAAGCTCCTTGGCCTTGGCCTGGTCAAACCGGTAGCCCTCCGGACTCACAAGGATAATACGCCGCCTTTCATAATCAGTGTTACTGCGCACATTATTTACGGCCCGAAATATCGGCTCAGGCTTCATCACCATGCCACTGCCACCGCCAAAGGGAGTATCATCCACCTGCTGGTGCCTGCCCTCGGCAAAATCCCGTGGGTTGGTGATATTAATATCCAAAATGCCATTATCCACTGCCCGTTGAATGATGCTGTCCCCAAAGGGCCCCGCAAACATGGCAGGAAACAAAGATAAAATATCTATGCGCATCAGACTTCCTCCGGCATATCTACCACCATACGGCCTTCCTGAATATTAATTTCCTTTACCACAGCCTTCAGGGCAGGAATCATCAGCTGTTTTGCCTCACCCTTCCGGGAGGTCACATAAACATCATTGCTGCCAGTTTTCAGCACTTCAGTGACAAAGCCCAGGGATGTCCCCTCCAGGTCAAATACCTCAAGTCCAATTATATCGAAGGTATAATACTCCCCTTCCTCAAGAGGCATGGCATCCTTTTTATCAACATAGAGCAGCTGCCCTGTTAAAAGGGCCACGCTTTCCCTGTTGGTATATTGGGCGAACCGCAGTATCACAAACTGCTTGTGATACTTAACATCTGCCACATCCAGGAGCTGATTACCAACATATACCTGTTTTAATTCCTCAAACCGCTCTGGAAAATCTGTCAGTGGAATGACACGGAGCTCGCCACGAATACCGTGGGGAGCTCCTGCTTTTCCAATGACGATTTTGTTATCAGCTGCGGATGGCGATGATGACATCATCTTCAACCACTACCTCCACATTAAACTGGTCACGAACATTGTCACCTTTTTTCAGTTCAACAAAACGCTCAGTTGTTCCCTGAACAATCTCTGCACCCAGAACCAGCTTTTCAGTATCTGCAATTTCAGCCTCGGTCTGAGCAATAAAATCCTCACGCTTCTGGCGCTCAATGCCAAAATGATGATGAATCATATCGATTTCTTCCTGATTTTCTTCTCCTACCTCATTCAAGGCACGATTTTCCTGAATGTTGATCTGCTGAATTTCCAGCTGAGCCTGATTGATGCGGTTACGATAGTCCTCAAGCATGGTAGTTCTCAGCTTTTCAGTCAGTTTGGCCTTGATGGTCATAGGAAACTTTACCATTACACTGTCCATTATAAAATCCTCCAATTATAGAAATTGCGGCAAGAATCCCTTAACAGTGGATATTGCCGCATATCAAGCCGATACCTCAGCTCATAATTTCTACATTAACCTTTTTATTTTCGCGAGTTGCGGCAGCCTTAACAACAGTACGCAAAGCCTTAGCAATCCGGCCCTGCTTACCGATCACCTTGCCCATGTCCTCTGTTGCAACATGCAGCTCATAGGTGATTACATTATCTTCTTCCCTCTCGTTTATAACAACAGCAGAAGTATTATCTACCAAAGACTTCGCGATAATCTCAACTATCTCTTTCATGACATGCCTCTTTCTTATTTCTTAGCATGCTTAGCTGCATCAAACTTTGCCATGATGCCCTGCTTAGAGAACAAGGAACGAACGGTATCAGTAGGCTGTGCACCCTTTGCCATCCATTCGAGAGCCTTTTCTTCATCAATATTAACAATTGCAGGCTCCTTAGTGGAGTCATAATTACCAACTATTTCGATGAAACGGCCATCACGAGGAGCACGGGAATCAGCTACAACAATACGATAGAATGGGGACTTCTTAGCACCCATACGGTTCAGACGAATCTTTACTGCCATTTGAAATTCACCTCCTTAAGAATGGTATATCTAAGTTCTAATTAATAGAAGATATACTCTATATCAATGCAGGAATGGGAGCTTAAAGCCACCTAGGCCCTTTTTGCCACCCTGCATCTTTTTAACTTTTTTCATCATCTTGCGCATCTCCTCAAACTGCTTGAGAAGACGGTTGACATCCTGCACCCTAGTACCACTGCCTGCAGCAATACGCTTGCGCCGGCTGCCATTGATGATATTGGTATTTGACCTTTCCTTTGGGGTCATGGACCGGATAATCGCTTCCACCTGACGAACTTCTTTTCCGTTCAGGTCCAGCTCCTTATCCCCCAGCTTTTTCTTTATATCCCCCATTCCAGGAATCATGCCCATGATAGTCTCAAGGGAACCCAGCTTTTTAATCTGCTGCATCTGGTTGAGAAAATCATCCAAGGTGAAGTCGTCCTTGCGGAGCTTCTTTTCCATTTCCTTGGCCTGATTCAGGTCAAAGGTTTCCTGAGCTTTTTCTATCAGTGACAGCACATCACCCATTCCCAAAATACGGGAGGCCATTCTGTCAGGGTAGAAGGGCTCAAGAGCTTCCAGCTTTTCTCCCATACCCACAAACTTCACCGGGCAACCGGTAACAGCCTTTACAGAAAGGGCTGCACCACCGCGGGAGTCACCATCCAGCTTGGTCAGGACCAATCCATCCAGCCCCAAATCCTTGTTGAAGCTCTCAGCGACATTTATCGCATCCTGACCTGTCATGGCATCTACCACCAGGAGGATTTCATGGGGTTTGACCTGCCCCTTTATATCCTTCAGCTCCTGCATCAGTTCCTCATTGATATGGAGCCTTCCGGCGGTATCTATAATGACCACATCATTGGCGTGGGTAAAGGCATAATTCAGGGAAGACTTGGCAATAGTAACAGCATCAGTTCCCGGATCCATTGAAAAAACCGGTATATCAAGCTGTTTGCCAATAACCTGCAGCTGAGTAACAGCGGCAGGCCTGTATATATCAGCTGCCACCAGTACAGGACGCTTGCCCTGCTTTTTCAGTGACAGTCCCAGCTTACCGGCCGAGGTAGTCTTACCTGCACCCTGCAATCCCACCATCATTATTATGGTAGGCGGGTTAGGCGACATGTTGATTCGGCTCTGGGAGCCACCCATAAGCTCAGTAAGTTCCTCGTTGACAATTTTTATTACAAGCTGTGCCGGAGTCAGTGCTTCCATGACATCCTGGCCAATGGCACGCTCCTTGACACGCTTAACAAAATCCTTTACGACCTTAAAATTGACATCAGCTTCCAAAAGAGCCATACGGACTTCCCGCATAGCTTCATTTACATCATCCTCTGTCAGCTTTCCATGTCCACGAAGCTTTTTAAATGTTTCCTGCAGACGATCTGCCAAACCTTCAAAAATCAATCCAATTCCTCCTGAACCTTGCTGGTATATGGCGCAAGTTTCATAAGTATATCATTAACCCGGTCTTTATCAAAGGATGAAAGCCCGGCTATTTCATCATAAAGCCCTGTCAGCTCATGCTGCTGCTCCTTCAGTCGCTTGGCCAGCCCCAGCTTTTCTTCATAGGAAGCCATAATCTGTTCTGAGCGGTGCAGTATATCATATACGGCCTGCCGTGAAACAGCCAGCTCCTCGCCGATTTCAGACAAGGAAAAATCCTCAAACAGATGCAGGCTCAGGCATTTTTGCTGCTTGTCTGTAAGCAACGGTCCGTATATATCGAATAATTCTGCTAAATATAGTCGCTGTTCCAGCAACAACAGCACCCTCTTTCAAGGCATAGCTTTTCATAACCATAGTTATTATAGCCATGGTTTATTTTGTTGTCAAGTATTTTCCCTTGTCAAATAAATATATTTATTTTCCTCACCTCCCCTGAATAAAAATGAGACTTATCCACCAGGAGCTTTCACTCCACTGAATAAGTCCCATAGCAACATACACCTGTCAATAATGCTCGCTCATATAATTGGCAACCGCCAGGCCAACATCACTTGGAGTCAGCTGCTTGCCGGTAGCTAAATCATTGCATGCATATCCGGCTCCCCACATGACATCCACCACCTTGGGGCCGACCCATGCACCCTTCATGTTATTTTTGTAGGAAATGGCAACATGTGCATGATTTCTGCCTACCATATATACCGACGAATCATCGATGGATACAGAAAACAATCCATCATGGGTGTTTACCACACCTGCCTCAGCAACCGAAGGGGCAAAAAAGCCATCTGTCATCACCATAGGCTGAGCAATCAGCAAAGCTCCCCCCAAGAACAAACCTGCCATAATTTTTTTCAGCATAAAATCTTCCTCCTTTTTATCACACCATATCCTCATGTCTGATTTAACCTGGTATTTGCTGCCTGTAATATCCTTTTCATTTTGGATACAGCTTCTCTCCGTGCCACGCCATCATTCATGACTACGACAATATAGGAACCATTTTCAGTATAAATAATTCCACCATCATCGTATAAATGATCCAATTCACCTGTTTTGTGGGCGATTTGGACCTGGGGCAGGGCTGCCGGAAATACCTCAGTATCGGTCTGCTTTAAAAGAATGTCCACCATTTTCTGGTCATATTCGTAGCTTACGCAGGAATGATTATTCAGCCCAGTAAAAAAATCCCCCAAGTCCTTAACAGATGTATAGTTTTCCCTGCCTGCAGATACTGCCTCCAAATCCATCATTTTTCGCTGCAGCACAGTATCTGAATAACCCTTTTGCCTGATATAGCTGTTGATATTGTCCATGCCCAGGTAATCTATCAGCATATTGGTTGCAGTATTGTCGCTTTCCGTTATCATCAGCCTGGTCAGAGTGTCAAGACTGATTTCAGTACCGGTACTCCAACCGGAAATAATCCCTGCACCACCAACCTTATCCGAAGCTTTCAGAGTTAATGTAGAATTGAGATTTAATTTTGCATGAGATACTTCATCCATTAAATAAGCCATTATAAAAACCTTTATCATACTGGCTGAGCGGCGCACTTTATTGTTGATTATCAAAGGATCTCCGGCATCATCTCCCTTTAAGACAAATATCGAATACTCATCCCCGGAATCTCCCAGCAGGCCATCGATATCGTTCCGCAACGGCCCGTAATCAAACTGCACTTCCCTGACCTGTTCGCCTTCAGTTTTTCCTACAGGCTGTTTAGTTGCAGGCGGAGTGCCTGTATTCCTGTAAACATCGGTACAATACACCCCTGCCATTATAATTATAGCAATAATAACAACTATACTAAATAACTTTTTCATACCGGGTCTGCTCATTTCGTATAAAGGGCCTTCAGCTTTGCATTTTCATCATCATATTTGTAGGCCGCTGCCGTACCTTCCTTGAAGCCAATCTGGTAATCACCATTATTCCTGCTGTCAAGCACGCCCTTATATAAGCCACGAATACGGCCTACCTCGCAGTCAATAACGTTAAGAAGCGCTTGTTTTACAGCTTCATCCTCCTGGCTGAACTTGGCATGCTGCACTTCATTTTTTGTATTTTCCACTTTAGTAAGGGTTTCTTTTGCCTTATTAATAATACTGTCTGCATCCTTCCCCCTAAAATCCCTGTGAGTGCCAAGATATGAGTTTATCTCCGCTGCAACAGCACCAATCTCCACATCCAGGCTGTCCTTCCTGTTGACAAATTCAGCTATTTTCTCCTTCGTTACTCCCCCCTGATCCGTTACCGGAGCAGGCGCAGCCTCTTCCACCACAGTTTCATTTTTGGTCTCCATATGCAAGGCAGATTTCACTTCATTGATATCGCCCTTGAAAACAATAAAAAATACTCCAAGAAGGATGGTCAGAATTGCCACTGCCACGATTACTATGGTTTCGTTGCCGCTACTATATGATTTGCCTGTACTGCTATTGAAATTTGTATTGCCTCCCATATAATTTTGAGTCTTGACTGCCCCTTGCTCGCAACCGCACTTCGGACAGAATTGTGCCTCATCCTTCAACTGAGTTCCACATTGCTTACAAAATTTACTCATTATCATGACCCTCCAAATTATGATTGATTAGCATACCAGGTATATTTTCTGGACTCCGGCACCCTGTCCCACTACATTGGAGACCATGATACCCGCTTCCACCTTCTCAGGATTTTCAAAAATATACTTATTTACTGCACCAAACACTATTTGTCCAATACCTTTATACCATATATTCCATTTTATTTGGTGCCCTGATGGAATACCTTTTATCTTAACTCATAAAATCAGGATAGTCCATACCGTCTTCGCTTCAGCTAAAACAAACAACTGTATATCCACTACATAAGGAATTCTCTTATTCTCCCCTACCGCATCCGGATACATTATGGTAATCTCACATTATTATCTGCTATATTTTTCTGCAATGCCTGCATTTCCGTCAAAAACAAATTAATGGTATCAACATTGCGTGGCTCATAAAAATACCCATGATAATGGGAAGGATTGACTCCTTTCCCCGTATTAAGCATTCCAGGCACAACATTGCCACTGCCATCGAATTTGTAGAAAGCATAAACAGGGATATTATGGTTACCACTCTCCCAGACACCGGCACCATTATCCTTATCAGAAACATCGTTTAAGACATTTATGTTGAATATTACGATTGCATTGGAACCGCCACTTGGCTTGTTATCAGTAAAGTACAAGGTCTTGCGGTCATATGGCGTAACTCCGACACGACCATTTTTAGTATCATAGGTAACTATGTGATATTGCCCGTTATTGTTCACCAAAGACAAATATCCATTGCCGGAATGGCCAACAGATGATGCCAACACCGTGCCCTGCACGCCCTTTTGACGAAGCTCCTGTTCAGCCCTGGATATTGCCGGATTCGACGGAGTTGGCTGAGCAGGCTGCGCAGCGTTAGGATTTACAGCTTCTGGCTCTGCCTGCGTTGATGTTGCCTGTGCAGTCCCTATATGCAAGGTCTCCTTAACCTCGTCGATGCTGCCATGGAAAAAGATAAAAAACACCCCCAGCAGTATAACAACTGCAGCCACCGCAGCAATAATGACAGTATCCTTATTGCCATTACCTGTACTGCCTGATACGGAATTGCGAACCACTCCCCCATTGCCCGCCATGACATTCTGCGAAGTGCCGCACTTAGGGCAAAAGCCTGCATCATCTTTTAGTTCCGCACCACATTTTTTACAAAATTTACTCATATTTTTCTCCCCCAAGAATTTATTGTAACCACAAATCCGTAAAATCAGCAAAATGGCGGTGTGCTGTCCTACACTCCGCCATTTTTCATGCCCCCAGTCCCACTAATTACTGATTTACTTTATCAGCCTGAATCTGTATGGATATTTTAGTCGGATCATCCTGTGGAACCACACCCACACATTTTCCTTCTACACTTATGAACTTGCCCTCTTCTGCCTTATTGACAATTTCCACTTTATCTGCCGGAACATCAATAGCAATTGCATAAGTACGGCCTGCAGCCTGTTTAAGCTCCAAAGTCAGGTTAAAATCATTGGAATTATTAAACTGTGATTTATGCTGAACTTGACCGGTAATGCTGACCTTCTTGTTCTTATATTTGCTCTCGGCAGTTCCCTGGTCGCGTATATAATCATTCAGCATTTCTTCTGATTTGACTGCTATTGCACTACCGCCCTTGGATTTGGAACCGTTATCCCCACCACCTGCAAACAGTAAGCACCCCAGCAGGAAGACAACCACTACTCCCACTGCTATAATAATTTTCTTTTTTCTCTTGTCTTTACTGTCGTCAACAGGCATATTTTGTGGCTGCATAGGCGCAGTGTTTGGCGCACCGTCATCATTCTGTTGCATGCCACACTGGGTACAGAACTTCTCATCATCAGCCAATTCCTTGCCACAGCCAGTACAAAATTTAGACATACTCATTCTCCTCCATTTGAATAATTAATAATTACTGGTTAACCTTCGTAGCCTGAATCTGTACCATGATATTGGTTGGTTTATCCTGAGGCACAACGCCTACACAGGTTCCTTCTACACTTATAAACTTGCCTTCCTCTGCCTTATTTACGATTTCAACTTTTTCGGACGGAACAGCTATATCGATAAAATAGTCCCTGCCACCAGCATTTTTATATGCCAATCTCAATAAGTAGTCATTTGAATTTGTAAACTGATCCTTATGCAGTACCTTCCCGGTTATACTTACTTTTTTATCCTTGTACTTACTCTCAGCTGTTCCCTGATCTCTAATGTAATCATCAATCATTTCATCAGCTTTTACTGATATAACCGACGAACTTTTGCCAGATTTTGAACTGCCACATCCTGCCAGCATCATGCATGCAACCATGAAAGCCAGCAACAACACCAGTTCTTTCTTAAACCTAAAATCAAATTTTGTCATTTCAACCCCTCCGACTCTAAAATATTGAATAGCTGAAACATAAAAACCATTCTCCCAGTTAATAATTATCCCATAATTCCTGCTTCTTTTGGTGTCCTGGGGGGACAATATAGCTTAAATTCTCGATTTTTTAATCACTTTCTCCTGACACAAAGTGATGCATCAAAAACGCATATAACTCGGTGTAAGATGTCCCCTTCCTCTATAGGTGGGGGGAGACAAGCTTTAACAGGTGGTGAGCATATCTCCCACCTCGTTGAAACGCTAATTGGAAGATTTTTCTTTTTAAAAGAAAAATTTGAACAATGGCGTTA
>NZ_JAILFV010000146.1 GCF_024697385.1 Anaerovibrio sp. | reverse complement strand
ATAACGATTAGAATGTGATATACTATTCAAAACGGTTGACGTCCTTTCTCAGAGTTTTTTGTGGTAATTAAATTCTAAGGACTAAACCGTTTTTTGTATAGAGGGGGTCTCACATCAATTGTAAAGCTACAGTTTTCTCCTGTTCACATGGGCTCATACTTTAAAAAAAATGCTAAATATGGTATAATAAAGAGCTTATTGATGTCGTATTAATTTTTTTGAGGTGAGATTGTGGAATTTGGTGAAGGTAAAATATTACCGGTAAATTTGGAACAAGAAATGCGTAATTCATATATAGATTATGCAATGAGTGTTATTGTCTCCAGAGCAATACCTGATGTTCGTGATGGCTTAAAGCCTGTTCATAGAAGAATCCTTTATGCTATGCAGGAAGCTGGAATGACTCCAGGAAAGCCTTATAAGAAGTCTGCCCGTATTGTTGGTGAAGTATTGGGTAAATATCATCCTCATGGTGATTCATCGGTTTATGATGCTATAGTGCGTATGGCGCAGGATTTTTCCATGCGTTACATGCTGGCAGATGGTCATGGTAATTTTGGTTCTGTTGATGGTGACCCGGCTGCAGCAATGCGATATACAGAAGTTCGCATGTCTAAAATATCTGAGCTTATGCTTCAGGATATAGATAAAGAGACAGTTGATTTTGTACCTAACTACGATGAGTCATTGAAGGAACCATGTGTACTTCCATCAAAGTTTCCTGAGCTGTTGGTAAATGGTACTTCCGGTATAGCAGTTGGTATGGCTACCAATATTCCTCCACATAATATGAGTGAGGTTATTGATGGCGTTCTTATGCTTATTGATAATCCTGATTCAACTGCTGAAGAGCTTATGACTGTCATTAAGGGGCCTGATTTCCCTACTGGTGGACTTATAATGGGTACATCAGGTATTCGTAATGCTTATACTACCGGGCGTGGCCAGATAAAGATGCGTGCCAAGGCTAATATTGATACCATGGCCAATGGCAAGCCACGCATTATAGTTACTGAGCTTCCTTATCAGGTCAATAAAGCCCGTTTGATTGAGAAAATCGCTGAATTAGTAAGGGATAAGCAGATTGAGGGCATTACTGATTTGCGTGATGAATCAGACCGTAATGGTATGCGTATAGTGATAGAGCTTAGAAAGGATATTAATCCTGATATTATGCTCAATCAGCTTTATAAACATACTCAGATGCAGGAAACCTTTGGTGTTATAATGCTGGCTTTGGTGGATAATCAGCCAAAGGTATTGACGCTAAAACAGGTTCTTCATTATTACATAAAGCATCAGGAGGATGTTATTACCCGTCGTACCCGTTACGAACTTGCCAAGGCAGAGGCGCGGGCACATATCTTGGAAGGCTTGAATATTGCTCTTGATCATATTGATGCTGTAATCACTACAATCAGGGAATCGAGAACTGCTGATATTGCTCGTACAGCATTGATGGAAGGCTTCAGTCTCAGTGAAAAGCAGGCACAGGCTATACTTGATCTCCGTCTGCAGCGCTTGACAGGCTTGGAGCGTGAAAAGATTGAAGAAGAGTATCAGGAAATATTAAAACGAATAGAATGGTTGCGCTCTGTTTTGGCTGATGAATGGAAGATCATGGAAATCATCAAGGAAGAGCTCAATGAGGTCAAGAAAAAATATGGTGATGAGCGCCGTACCAATATTACTCACGATATGAGTGAGATAAATATTGAGGACATGATTGCTGATGACGATGTTGTTGTAACCATTACGCACAGAAATTATATTAAGCGTATCAAGTTGGATACATATCGCAGACAAAACAGAGGTGGTACAGGTGTAAACGGTATGCCTACCAAGGAGGATGATTTTGTTGAAAACCTCCTTATTACCACCAATCACCATACTATACTGTTCTATACCAATAAGGGGCGTGTATATTATCTGAAAGCCTATCAGATTGCTGAAGCCAGCCGTACTGCCAAGGGAACAGCTCTCATTAATTTGCTGAAGCTTGACACTGATGAAAAGGTAAGTGCTGTTATTCAGGTAAGGGATTATAATCCTGAGAAATACCTCTTTATGGCAACCAAAATGGGAATTGTAAAGAGAGTCAGTCTGTCTGATTTCAATACATCCCGTAAGGTTGGTGTGATAGCGATTAGCCTCAATGAGGGTGATGAGCTTATCGGTGTGAAAATCACCGATGGAAAACAAAAAATTATGCTTGGTACAAAGAATGGTATATCCATTACCTTCGAAGAAGATCAGGTTCGCGTCATGGGCCGCGTAGCGCGTGGCGTAAAAGGTATCAGGCTGTCCAAGGGCGATCAGGTGGTTGCTATGGATACCATGAAGGAAGATGCAGATGTATTGACTGTTACGGAATGTGGCATTGGCAAGCGTACAGCTGTAGACCAATATACAGTTCAGAACCGTGGAGGTAAGGGGCTTATTAATATCAAAGTTACTGAAAAAACAGGTTCTGTTATAGGTATGTCGGTAGTACATGAAGATCATGAGTTGTTGCTTATTACAGCTTCAGGTGTTGTATTGAGAACTTCTATAAGTGGTATAAGCCAGATAGGACGCAATACTCAGGGTGTAATTATCATGAAGCCTAATGAAGGAGATAAGGTTTCCTCCATGGCAACGCTATTACAGAAAAATGATTGATTAATAAAAAATCTTCGATGAAGTAATTTCATCGAAGATTTTTTTTAATATGCTGTTTTGCCGGCTGATGGAACCCCTGGGGAAGGAGCTGGTGCCTTACTGCTGCTTGATTGTTTTGGTGCAGAAGGTTTAGGAGTTTCCTTCTCATAAGGATCCTTTAAGAGATTTTTGTCAGTTGATGTCTTTTTTGTTTTTCGTTTGGCCTTTTCCTGTTCCTCTTCATTTTCTTTTTTATTTAATCTCTTAGCTTCATCCATATCGATTTCTTTTGCATTATCAGGGATGGAGTTCTCATATTCATCAGTATCCCGTTCAAGTGTATTTCTCATGTTATTATTGATAGGAACATCCAAAGTATTGGCTATAGTAGTCCTCAGCTTTGAGAGGTCAGGTATCCAATAGCTTATTCCATCAATATATAAAGGTTTTCCAGGCAACATTTCGGTTTGTAGCCCTGAACGCTGGGCTTCCTTAAGGGTAGTAGCAAATTCAATAAGCTGTCTTAAGGACAAATCAGTTTTTATACTGCTCATGACCTCTTTGATTATAGCAGGAATGCGTGGAATAATAGCCGGGGAGGTAATTTTATCCATGACGGCCTTCATAAATTTCTGTTGACGGGCTATACGGCCAATATCACCCTCCTCGTCACGGTATCTAACATAGGTTATGGCTGTATCACCATCCATATGCTGCATGCCAGGCTGCAGGTCAATTAATAAACCACCATCGTCGTCCCATATATCTTCATAATACATTCTTTTTTCTACATTTATATCCACACCACCAATGGCATCGATAATCTTTTTAAAGGACTTGATGTTTATTATGATATAATGTTCCATTTCTACACCCAGGAGATTTTCAACTGTATCCTGAGTGAGTTTATATCCACCATAAGCGTAAGCTGCATTTATCTTGTCAAAGCCGTTACCCTTTATTTTTACCCTTGTATCACGGGGAATTGAAAGAAGAGCAGCTTTTTTCTTTTTAGGGTCCAGGGTTGCAACCATTAGGGTATCAGATCTTCCTACATCCCCTTCACGCTCATCTACACCCATAATCATTACTATAATTTTATCATGGGCAACCATCAGATTTTCCTTATTAGGTTTTGGTGATTTACTGAAGAGATTTGAAGATGCAAATAATGCTCCGGCTACTGCTGCCAGAATAAAAGCAACCACTAAAAGGAAAATAGGCCAAAAATTACTCTGTTTCTTTTGGTGTCGTTTAGACCTATATATTGGCTGTTTTTGCTGATAAGTCTTTTTCTGCAAGGAAATTCGCTTCTTTCTATATAGAACACATATACATGTGTAAATAATTTAAACTGCCATGCTATTATAAAATTTTAGAATAAGTAATGCAACTACTAAAGAGAATAATTTTTCTAAAATCGAATATCCACAACATTTTTTGGATACATACCTATTATTATACCCATATATTGTGTTTTTGGAAATTATTATCCCTATATATTGAGTTTTCCACAAATTTATCCACATTATCCACAAGGAGTTAATCAAATTTTCTGTTAATACTTCTTTTTTCTGTGGATAAGTTAATCAAAATTAAAAAATAATATTGATTAAATCATACATATAGAATAAAATTAACTTGTAGGACAATATGTAATATGTGTAGGGGAATACAGTATTTTTCCCAATGGTTGAAAAGGTGTATCTGTATTTTATGTATGTATGAAGCTGGCGTGGTAATAAATTGTAAAGGAGCCTGGAGAGATATGTTGAATGAAGAAATATATGATACAATGATAAAAATGGCTAAGGATGCACGATTGAAATCATATAGCCCTTATTCTAAGATTAAGGTTGGTGCCTGTGTACTTGCTTCTGATGGTACTTTGTATTCAGCCTGCAATGTTGAAAATGGGTCTGCGAGTTTGTCGGTTTGTGCTGAACGGGCAGCTGTTTATAAGGCAATATCTGATGGTAAAAGGGAATTTGATGGTATTGCTATTGTAGCAGATACTGAAAATCCATTTGTACCTTGTGGTGGCTGTATTCAGGTTATGGCGGAATTTGATATAAATGATGTAGTTATGGCAAACCTTGACGGTGATATAAGAGTTATGGAGTTAAGTGAGCTTGCACCATTTGTTTCATATATGGGTATAAATCATGTCAAGAAACATTATGAGGATCATTTCAATTTTTTTGATGAAAAATAGTTAAAAATATAAATGGTTATCGCCTGATATCAAGCGATAACCATTTTTTATTTTTGATATTTCGTTTAGTGTATGGATTTTTTATTAAAGCGTCCACCTACAATATCATGTACGGGATTTATGGTTATAAAGGCATTATCATCCTTTTCAATGGCGATATCCTTTAATTTATCCAGTTCAAGCCTTGTAACAACGCAGTAAAGTACTTTCTTCGGATCACCGGTGTAGGCTCCCTGACCACTTAAAAATGTTACTCCTCGACCAAGACGGCTCATAAGGGCATCAGCTATTTCCAGATTTTCATCAGATACTATCATTACAGCATAAGATTCATCCAAACCTTTTAGAACAACATCAATCATTTTTGATATGATAAAGTATGCCACTAAGGAATACATGGCCTTGTCCCAGCTAAATACAAAGCCTGCTGCACCAAGGATAAAAATATTAAAAAATAGTACAATCTCACCTACAGAAAATGTTGATTTTTTATCTAGAATAATAGCAACAATTTCTGTACCATCCAGGGATCCACTGTTTCGAATAATAAGTCCAACGCCTGCTCCTGCTGTTATTCCACCAAAAATAGCTGCCAGGAAGAAATCATCGGTAACCTGCGGAATTGGTTGAAAATATTCAGTCCAAAAGGAAAGAAAACAGATGGATATAATCGTTGAAATGGAAAAGGTTTTACCGATATGGGAATACCCGAGATATAAAAATGGTAAATTAATAATCAGCATTAAAATACTGAAAGGAATATCTGTAACATGGGATACCATGATGGAAATACCAACAACTCCACCATCAATAATCTGATTTGGAATAAGGAAGATTTCCAAACCTGCACTGTATAAAAAGGCCCCGAAGCATAAAATAATCAATTTTCTAAGATAGCTTCCAAGGGATCTTTTCTTTTTTATATTTGTAACACTGGTATTAGTGGATTCCGCGATGTCTTTATTTTCCGGACTATTATTGGTATTATCATTATCTGATGTTAGGGGAGCATCATTTATAGATGCTTCAGTGTTATTCATATACCGTTCACTCCTGTTTTATCTGTTTTAACATTAGGATAATGCGTTAGAGTATACTATAAAAATAAAAGCGGTTAATATTCAGTGGAAAGTATAGTAAGTTCACTGAACATTCCTATTTTATTAAATCATAAGATTGTAATTGGTACAAGTTTTAATTTGTTCATTTTGGACAAAGGGATAATACAATTCATGTTTAGTATGAATCAAAAACAGATAAAACAGGAGTGAACGGTATATGAATAACACTGAAGC
>NZ_JAILFV010000108.1 GCF_024697385.1 Anaerovibrio sp. | reverse complement strand
CCCTGAAAGACGAACCGCTTCCAAGATACGCAACACACCGGTAGCATCCACATCCGCAGTAAACTCAGGAGCATCAAAGGAAACCTGGACATGGCTCTGGGCAGCCAGATTATATATCTCATCCGGCCGTACAGTACTGATTACCGCCATCAGCCCCATAGAATCCCCCATATCCCCATAATGAAGATGAAAATGTGGCTTACCCTCAAGATGAGCAATCCGCTCACGATAATCCACTGAGGAACGCCGGATAATGCCATGAACATCATACCCCTTGTCCAATAAAAACTCCGCCAAATAAGAACCATCCTGTCCGGTTATACCGGTAATCAATGCTTTTTTCATGATCTGCCTCCTAAAAATAAAAATCTCCCTGCCCCGGCAGAGAGATTACTTTTCCTGCAATCGCCCCATGGGCTCCTGCATTATTTTTCCATATGACAGCCTTTATTTCAATTCATTATCCTTGGTAAAACTTGCACAATCTTGTCTTTATCAAACCAAAACAGCAACGCCCTATTTCCAGCGTTTTCGGTACTCCCGTGGTGAAATTCCCTCCATGGACTTGAACACCCTTGATAGATATTGTTCAGAAGAAAATCCCACCTTTGCCGCAATCTCCGCCAAGGTATCCCCGGTAAATCTAAGCAGCTCCTTGGTCTTCCTGATGCGCACGCTGGACAGGTATTTGATGGGGGATATTCCCATTACCCTGGAAAACACATGTCCCAGATATGTCTTTTCCATAAAAAACTCCCGGGATAATCTCTCAAGGGTAATATCCTCCATGTAGTGGCTGTCAATATAGAGGCGCACAGCCTCCATATTATCCTCGGGCTCATGCCTTTCCCCCTCCCAGCAGTCCCCCATCAGCCTTTCCAAAAAGGAGGACAGAATGGTATTGATGCTCATGTCCCGTACATATGAAGCCCCTGAAGCCGTCTTCAAAAGAGACTCGAACAAAGTCAGATACCGGCTGATATCCGGGGCACTGAAGACAGGCCTCCCGGATCTGGCAAGAAACTTTCTGTATATGGAAAGGGCTGCCGGACCATCAAAATGGGCCCAGCAAATGGTCCACAGCTTATCATCCGTGCTATGGGAATAAGGCTTCGAACAATCTATAAAGGCCACATCGCCACTGCCAAGCTGGTATC
The DNA here is from genome assembly GCF_024697385.1 of Anaerovibrio sp. Classification (GTDB taxonomy): domain Bacteria; phylum Bacillota; class Negativicutes; order Selenomonadales; family Selenomonadaceae; genus Anaerovibrio. The sequence goes on along the minus strand of NZ_JAILFV010000108.1, from coordinate 2,620 downwards.
TCTTACCATCAGCAGTAATTTCCCCGGCACCCTTCTCCACCACCAGCAGCAAAAAACCACCTAAATTAGCCCGCCGGGAAACATGGGGCTTCAAGGCAGTCAGCTGCCCCACCTCTGCCAGGTGCAAAAGAGCTGCCCTGGCAAATGGGGAGGGTGTATATTGAATTCTGTTTGTTTTAACTGTTGACATGCTAATATTCCATTCATCCAATGTTCATTCTCAGAACAGACTTCCAATTTCGTTTACCATAAAGAAATCGAACGATGTGGGCAGTATGAGTCTCATCATCAATCCTATAAAACACAAGATAGTTATCGACACTAAAAATCCTGATCCTCCAGACTCTCATTACCGGCTCATCAACCACAGTAAACTTTGCCGGCATAACAGATCATTTTTCAATTTCTTCTGTTACTTTATCCGGCAAATCATCGGCAGCCTTCGGATTATGCAGGATAATATAAATGCTAATCTAAAAGTGAACCACTGAGGGTGAGGAATTTTCATGGACATTTACATTGCACAGCCCCTTTTTATCATAATAGCTTCCATATAGATAATTCAGCTTTAATACATTTTGTAAAAATATAAAGAATTCATTCCATCATAAACCGGCTTGTCACTTTATAAGCGTCCTAAATTACTTCCCAATATCCATTCTTTCTTAGCCCTTATGCAGTATCAGTTTTTTTCATCATTTTCTGCATATACCTGGCATCGGATAATGTCCGTCCCCTGAATGGCTCACTTTGTATTAAAATTCACAAACAATATACATTTAATGTTTATTATTTATCATGCACTATATATTTATTTACAAATTCTAATACAGATTCCACTGTATCAATTTGGCCATACTCACCTTCATGATAGTCACTACCAACACCATTAACTAATATACTTACACAACCTGCAGACAGCCCCGCCTTAATATCATTTTCGCTATCACCAACCATGTACGATTTGCTTAAATCAATATTATAATCTTTAGCAGCTTTAAATAACATTCCAGGCTTTGGTTTTCGGCATTCACACTCAATTTTTAATTCAGGCACTTCACCTTCATAGCCCTTGTGAGGATGATGTGGACAATAATACAACCCATCAATATAGGCCCCCTTCAAGCCAAGTTCTGTTTCCAGCTTCTTATGAATGGTATCAAGCTCATCAACAGTAACCTCACCACGAGATATAACAGGCTGGTTTGTAGCTACTATACACAAGTAACCGGAGGCATTTATTTTTATGATTGCCTCTGCAATACCAGAAATTAATTCAAAGTCCTCAATGTGGTGCAAGAAGCCTTTGTAAATATTAATCGTACCATCTCTATCCAGGAACACAGCCTTTTGTTTATTAGCCAAATTTTTAGCTGTGACCACACCATTTTCAAAATCTTTACATACGGCTTCGAAACGGTCCGGGGTGCCCATATCTTTCACATATTCCGGAGAATCATAACAGAAGATCTTGCCAGTACCACACAGTGGTTTTAACACCTGCCTGTCAAGATCAACTTTTATTGTATTGCCAGTTTTTTCATCAACTGTACCAATCTTCTCAATATCAATATTTAACATATCAAGAGCGATTGGATTTATTACATGAAGCCCGGCATTTACCCTGTTTTTGTAATACTCTGGCCTAATATCTTCTTTAGTTAGCCAAGATACCACTGAATTGCTGTTATCGGCAATTATAAGACCAGAATCATAAGGATGAGAGTTTGGATGGGTAAATAATGTAATAAGGCCTCCATGCTCCCGGTGAAATTTTACCATACGATTAAAATCCACATCGAACATGGCATCAGCATTTAACAATAAAAAAGGCTCTTTACCGAGTTTTTCTCTTAATTTAAATAGTGCACCAGCATTACCCAATGGCTGATCCTCAACAAAATATTCTATTCTTGCTCCCCAGCGTTCTCCAGTGCCAAAGTATTCTTCAATTTTTTCGTGAAGATATGACACTGTAATAATGATATCTGAAAATCCCTGCTTAACAAGGCTTTCAATCTCCCTTTCCAGTACTGGTTTGTTTGCAATTTTAATCAGCGGCTTTGGAATATCTGGGAACAGTTCAGAAATCCGTGTTCCACGACCGCCTGCCATAATTATTGTTTTCATATTCTCATCAACTCAAGCCAAACTTCATCGATTTTTGAGTAAATTTACCCAATTTAAATATGACAAATAATATAAATCTTTCATATTCTGGAATACCCCTTTGTACCTGGCAAAATTATTTGCGCAATTATATCTAATCAGATCACTAAGGTGGGTACATAACCCTTGGTTTGGAACAAAATCTGAATTGCTACTGGAGCAGCTGATATCACTTGCTAACAAATGTGGCAGCCCAAGAGTTTCGTTTATTCCATACCCTCTAAGATCCTCTTCTATCAATATGCTTGGTATTCTGCGACTTAACGAGTAAATATGCGAATGTACTCTAAATCCGATATGCAGATCTGCATCATTATAGTTTTCAAAACCAACATCAGAACCGCTCAAATCATAAAATGTAATATTATTATTTTTAAGATAATCTTTAATAGTATTGTTACATACTGATGAGTATTTTGTGTTTATACCATTATTAAATGAAAATATTGTC
>NZ_JAILFV010000052.1 GCF_024697385.1 Anaerovibrio sp. | reverse complement strand
GGGTAGGTGGCTCGTCACCCAGATCACGGGTGGTGGCCCCCACAGCACATGCCAAAGTGATACCTACGGCTCCGGTATTGCGCTTCCATGTATGGGACAATACCTCGTCAAGGTCATGCTCATTGTAGATGGACCCGTCCTGATCAATGGAAAGGTGGTACTCATCAGTGTACATCTGGCCATAATGACCAGCGGTCCAGTGTAAGTAGATTTTAGGTTCCCTGCCTACTGCCTGAGCCTGTGCCCAGATACTCTCCCGCGCATCGGCAGCCATCTGGGCAACCTCTGCCAAAGTTACTTTTCGCATTTCTTATCCTTCCTTTCATGGTGAATTGGAAAAGGCGACTCACGATAGAGCCGCCTCTCAATTAAGATCAATATATCCTCGCAGAAGTGGTAATATCTTGCCTCTGCTATAAATCTTGTCGTGGCGTCGGCGAGTGCTGCCCAGCCACGGCCGTCAACCATTTTCCGCTCCTTCCTTGTTCTTGCTTACATGGCTCTTGGCCACACTGCCGCCAACATAACCAAAAAGGCCACTGGCAAGACTCATTGCCAGCTCCCGCTCACCGTAGAAAATAGCCAAAATGAACCCAAGTGACAAGGAAATAATTACTATAAGGTCCGTCAGACTTACCTTTTCAAACTGTATCATTCATGGTCACCTCCCTGCTAATAAAATGTATCCACTCTTAGCTTATTGACAGTCTTGAATTGTCTATCGCATAAGCCATTACCACCCAGAGCCTTATAGGCATCGTGCATCATTGTTATGTTCTCAAGTGCTAGCTGTGATATTTTACCCTGAGCTATAAAGTAATTACATGATTGGAGAATACGGTCACGCAGGACAGCCAAAATGCCATCCTGCATCCGCTCCATTTTAAGGTCCCGTTCAGCCTCCCGCTGCTGTTTCTTGGCCTGCTCTTCTGCCTGGTGGCGGTATATAGCCTCCTGCTCCTCTTTTTGCTTGGCAAGGCGATAATCAACCCATTTACCAAAGGCCACTAAACAAGCAGGATAAATTAATAATTTTAAAAATTCTTCCAATCCCATCATCCCCCTCTCAGAATTGAACCTGATAGAAAGCAACTCCGGCACAGTCAGCAGCGAAGTCTCCACCGTCCCAGTGGTCATTGATTAGTCCTTCTTTTATAGCACCTATGCACAGCGTGGTAAAAGCCGCCCAGAAGTCGTTCATGCCTGCATTTCTTTTAAGCTGGTCGCATATTACGTAAGATACAGCTGCATGAGCTATCTTATCTTCCCCAACAGCATCCTGAAGGTCATGGATGCCGCCAGCAGAACACAAGGCTGATATGCTTAATATGTATGCTACTATTAATGATAATATTAATTTCCTCATTACCTTCCTCCCTGTTATCCTCTATATGAGGAGATGATTAAATGAAATTACCAAATGGCTTCGGTACGGTCTATCGGCTGCAGGGCTCCAGGCGGAGGCCTTACGTGGTCAAAAAGACTATCCAGGGCAGGCAAAAACCTCTGGGCTACTTCGCCACATTCGATGAGGCAATGGCCTTTTTGGTTGACTACAACAGGGACCCTGCCCTGCTTAGCCCCAGTAAAACAACTTTCAGTGAAGTTTATGCACTCTGGAAAGCCAAACACTTTCCTGAGCTTCGCTCCGAATCTGCCAGAGTAAGTTATCGTAATAGCTACCGTCATTGTTCCCGCCTCCACAAAGTGAAGTTTGTTGATATCAGGCTTCCGCACCTCGACCAGGTAATTGATGATGTGCGTGCAGCTGGATGCGGATATCCAACTCAAAAGAAAGTCCGGTGCCTGTTGGAGCAGTTATATAAATACGCAGCCAAGTATGACCTTATTACCCGTGACTATGCCCGCTATCTTGATATTGATAAGCCTAAGAAGCTACACATCAAGAAGCCTTTTACAGTTAGACAGCGTAATAAGTTGTGGCGCGGTATTGACGACATGCCTTATGAAATAAAACACGTTCTCATGCTTCTTTACTCCGGATGCAGAGTCGGAGAGTACCGCCATATAAAAAAGACGGATGTAAAAATCCGTCGTAGATTCTTTATAGTAAGGCACAGTAAAACTGATGCCGGAGCTGGGCGGTTCATTCCTATTCCCAAAAAGCTCCTGCCCTGGTATGAGGAAGCCATGCAGAGCCCAGGGGAATATATCTGCTGTAAGTCTGACGGTTCAAGGCACAGCTATGAGAGCTTCAGACGACAGATATTCAATCCGGTAATGGACCACTTCCGCATGAAGCACACACCACATGAGTGCCGTCATACCTTGGCAAGTCTATTAGACTCTGCTGATATCAACAGGACCGTTACCAAGCTGATACTCGGCCACAGCCTTGAGGGAATTACGGAAAGAGTGTATACGCATAAATCTGTCCGTGAATTACTCAAGGCCATAGACCGTGTTTGTACTTAATATGTTCTTAACTTTATGCACCATAAAAGCCGCCTTATAGCTACATGCTGGGCGGCTTTTATAGTATTTTACCCGTTATTAGGATTTTGTCTGTTTGGTTATGTGGTCTTAGGCCTTGCTGTCACTGGCCTTGGTGGTCTTTTTGGCTTCCTTTTCAGGCACATACAAAACACAGTTTTTGTTCTGGCAAGTGCCGTCTGCACGAACAACCTTCAAACATCTGATACATCTCTTTTTTACTGCCATTTCTTATCCCTCCACAGCCTTAATATCTTTATCAAACTGATTATTTAACTCTACTAACTCAGCTTTTAATTCATCAGCCAATTCAGTATTATCTGCCATCATTGCATCAGCATACTGGCTTTTTAATACTTCTTTGTCAGATTCGTACTGGCTGATTATAGCCTGCTTCTTTTCATCAGTTGTTGGTTCATATGCTGGTGCATCTACTGGTTTACCATCAGATCCACGCACATAACCGGTACCGTTTTTACCAGTACCCTTGTTACCAATGTAGTACTGATAGTCCTCGTCGGAGGTCTCGATATAGCCATCCTTGAGGTAGGACTGCTTGTCCTTTTCGGTGGTAAAGTGTATGCCACTTACCACTGTAGCAATACGCTTTCCTTCTTCGTCAAATTTACATAAATACATATTTTTATCATCCTTTCTAAATAGAAATAACATAATTAATAAACAGTGGGGAGATATATCTTTTTATGCATGGGAAGCAACCAGTGACCACTATATAAGTGAGGTTACTTTGCCTGTTGCTTATCCAAGTAAAAACTTATATGCCGCTGCATCACAAATCCAGCAGGAAGGAGTTGTTGGTGGGCAATATTTATCCCTAACTATCAATAGTTTGGATAGGTTCTATGTTCGCTCCCAGGTGGCTGCAACCTATAAATGGTTTACTATTGGCTGTTAATATCCAACGGCAATATACATCCCTACTACGCCATAGGTAGGTACCTGCGCAGTAAAACCTGTTAGGGTATAACCTAATAAATATTCTGTGGGATTATTATGTTTTGCGTCATCATAAGTCTTGAGAACTACAATCCCATTACTAGTAAAAGCAATAGGGTAAGTAACCGTTGTTACGCTAGTTGAAATAATATTTCGTCCCCACTGTATAGGCTACAGTGGGGAAAGCACTATGGCACTGGTCAGACTAGAACTATAACATTCCCCATCAGCTTCACAAGTACCGATGTCAGAATTATCGCTGTGCCATTCTCCGCCGATGATACTAGAAGCGGATATATTACAGAGCGAAGTATATCAACCACGGAGGGGACGGTTTATATAAGCAATGATTACATCGGTTATATAGACTGGATAGCAATTGGTTATTAATGGCCAATAGCTATCCACAGACAAGTTAATCCATAGGTTCTTACCCTCGCAGTAAAATCTGCTGCAGTTTGAGAGCCGATTAATATGTCCTGAAAATGCTCATATGTGCTATCTATTTGCGATATTGCTACACTGTACCGAGTTGAGGAAAATGCCAATGGGAAACTAACCGGAGTATCAACCTGAAAAATATTGACCTTTCCCCACGGTATAGGCCACAGTGGGGAAGGAGTTCTATTGTTAGCACCGAGACTGTAACCTTACCTATATCTTTTAACAATTCAGGCAGCTATAGCGTAGCAATAATGGTCAATACATCAACATATTCGGAAAGCTCAAATGAATATGACACACGAGGATACATTGATTCCGGAAGTTCTTTTCATATCAAACTTAGAACTAATTTGTCAAATGCCATTGGGCTAACTTGGATAGCTATAGGCCGTTAATAGCCTATTGCTATCCAGCACATAATTTGTGTTGTCGAAGTAACTTTCGCTTTAAGATTTTCTAATCCGGGTACAATGACACAGTCCTGAAACACATCTAAAGTAGATGATGACAACGCAGCAACAGCTCTAGAATATGATGTGTATGCAATCGGATAAGTTATTACTGTCTCTGTTGTGCTGACTAGTGTAGATCCCCACTGTAGAATTGCATTTCCGAACAAAGAACCTAAACAGATATACCCATTAGTACCCATGGAGTACTGTACGCCTGTTGCGGTCAGCACAGTGGACAGTATGGACTGGAATTGGCTTCTCACCCAGCTGGTCGTGGCAGGCTGGGCATCATTGGCGTTTGCGGCAGGTACTATTACGCTTACCGCAGTTGATATAGCGCTTACAGCCAAGCTGGTGAAAAACCCTCCTGCCCATTTCTTGGCGGATGTGCCTATTGTACCCTCGTTGTTACTTCTTGGAACAAAATTTCTTGTAGCCATTAATTATCATCCTTTCTTACTTATATAGTTTTTGGCATAAGGTCGCCATTAGAATCCAATTCAAAATTAACACTGTACACAGGGTCTGCTGCCGGCATCAGGCCGCCATTGGTATCTATCTCAAAGAAGTCTCCCTCCGTGGTATATGCCCTCTTTATCACCCAGGTTACTGTGCCATCTGATACTGTGTCACCAAGTACAGCGCTTGATAAGTCAAGAAGCGCACTGCTTGATGTGCCCGCAACCTTGCATTCAAGGCGCCAATCAGGATGTGCGGATAGCTGCATATCATACACTATCGCGCCTGCAGCGTATGCAGTATTTATCTGGCGAAGCCTTGAGGCCTTGGCCAAGGTATCAGCATCCACAAGGCCCGCAGGGTCAATATTGACCGTGATACTGCTTGCATTTGTCACTGCTACCTTTAGAGCATATGTTGCGCTTACCTGGCTGGCCTGCGTGGATGCAGGAAGCCATTCCGGGTTGCTGTCTATTGTGACCATGTAGAGTATCTCCCCTACATCCGGATCCTGTGCGAAAAGCCCCCACTCCCTGCAATAAAAACCCGCATTAAGCTGACTGGCACTCATTACTCCTGTAATGGTAGCTATCCCGTCTGCAGCTGTAGCAGAGCTTATACCAAGTACTGTCTTAGGACTGACAAGGTCCGTAAGTGCATCCACGGCACTCATGGACTCGGTACCATCACCCAGCTTTATTCTGGTGAGGCTTAGGGTTGCGCCAATTTCCACCTTGGCCTGCAGGGCCCTTCCTGCTGCGGTCAGTACACCGCCTGCCCATTGTGACATATTAATCTTCCTCCTTTGATACTGTGAATTTCTTATGATAAGTCCAGGCACCCACGGTAAACGGCGTTATATCCGCCTCCTGGTTGCCAGGAATTTTCATCCCAACTTCATATTTTTTGTACGTTGACCATCCTGCGCCGGCATAAGTCATAACATCAGCGTCCTGATCCGTAGGAATAGCAGGCCCGACTACATATTTTTTATGCGTGGATAGCTCCGCCCCATAATATAATGTTGACTCTAAAGACCTCGTAAAATTAAGGCCGTCAAGCCATGACCTAGTATTCTTTACGGAATTTATGGCCGTTATGATATAATCTATCCCCTGCTCCCGGGGAATATCGGAGCCGATGTTATTTACCCTGAAATGGTAAGGTTCACCACTATAATCAAACCACTCCTCTACATCCGCGGAATCAAAGACCGTAGCTATAAGCTCTTTTACTACGCCCTTGGTACCCTTGCGCATGTGCCATTTAATAGAATTTTTTACCAAGGCCTTCCTTTTGGCAAGTGGCAATGTGGTATCATAAAAATCCACATGAAAATGTATGGCCAGCGCATCCACCAGCTCACTGGATAACTCATCAATACGAGGGTACAGGCATATCAGCTCATTTAACGCATCCAGATCGTGCAGTTTTTCGTCAATGACCTGAGCCACTTCCCGCAAATTATCCCGATTCAGTGACTCCGGAAGCCGGTCAGCAATGCAATAATCCTGTCTATTCATCTTCACCGCCTCCCATTGTTACTGAAATAGTTTCAACCTTGGCCACCTCAGTATTACCTACCGCCGTATAAGCTGGGCTTGTTACCTCCACCCGCTTTACGCCATTGACTGCCATAATGTACTGAACGAGCCTGGAAGGAACAATATCCCGCCCCAGCTTCGACTGCTCCCATTCAACAAATCGGCTGACAGCTTCGTTAACATTGTTCTGTACTGTGGTGGCATCTATACCATTTTCAATGTAGTATGTTGCTGTAATGTCATAATCTACTACCGTTGGAGCCTCAACACTCAAATTATCTGTCAAAGGTCTCACATCATCAGCTGACAGAGCTTCTTCAATTTCCTGCAAAAACTCTGTTTCGGGAATGCCACCTTCAGACAGCAGTGGAACCACCAACACATCACCTGGCTCTGGAGAGCTAACAGACACATCCACTATGGAGCTGTTCAGCGACTTAGTGAAAAAAGCATAAGCCCCGGCGGGCCCAGCACATGAAAAACTTTCTGGGGCCTCAAAAACCCGCTGCCTAAGAGCATCATCTGTTTCCACATTGCTGCCGCCCTCACTCTTGGTAGTGTTCACCATTTCAGCCACAAAAGCCACTGGGTCAACAATGTTGGAGATTTCCCCTGCCTGAAAATCATTACCAGTGGTTCCAATGGTCAAGCAGGTGGCTCCGACAGTTCCGGTCGTTTCACCGGCCATTATTGTCAGGGATTCATCTGTGGCAAAGTACAAGTCCCCGCCAGCGCTTACACGCGTACCAGCTGGAATAATGGTTTCAACATCACGTTCAGCTGATAAGGTTGCCATTATAGTGGTGGTAGCAGCCTTTGCTTCAATGCGTGTTACGCCCAAAAGAGCTGACAGATTATCCAAGTAATCACCAGTGGAATACTTCAATAAATTCATTTTCCCAGTATTGTTAATATTGTTCTGAATCTGCACTATTACATCAGCCACAAACAATATAAAAAGGCGTATCGGGTCAGCTTTCGCCAAAGTACGCCCTGTAATGTTCGTATAGCTTTCAAAAAGTACCGCCTCTACCTCGTCAGCATTGACATTCACAAATTCAATGTTGGGTAAATCAGCCAGTTTCACTAATGGTCACCTCCACGGTTGGGATAAGCTTGCCGGTTATTTCCCCGTCAAAGGTTATCCTTTCGATTTTTGCCCTTGGCTCGTATTTTTTTACCTGATTAAATATCTCATTACTCCATACGGCTTTGGCTCTTGGCATTGGCATATCAACAACCTTGCCATTTATTCCAAAGCTCCTGTCCAGCGGAATTTCTCCCTTGATGGTAGTGAGTATCGTCTGCACATTTTGCAGCACTTCGCTTACTACCGAATCCGGAGCAAATTCAATGGACGGTTTTTTGTTGGCCGTGACCAAGTACGCCATAAGCTACCACCTCCATAAAAATAGACCAGTCAGGAACTTCCCTCTCCAGACCAGTCTGCTTGTGCCTGTTCTTCTTTATAATTGCTATCATCATATTCCTTTAGACTTACACTCACTACAGCATGTATCAATTTGCCTTCTGGATCATAATAGGTTTCACCAACATTTACATTCTCCAAGCGCCAATAGTTCTCGCTCACGGGCTTCTCACCAATAATAAGCGGGAAAACTTCTCCTTTTTCACACATATCCATCAATGTGCTGATTTCATCCGCTGGTTCAATACCATGCGCTGTTGTTAGCACAATATCAAAGGATGTCTGTTTCAAACCCGGTCCCAAAAACTCACTTACAGGCTTTTTGAGAATTAAATCGTGCTCCTGCCATCTGGAGCTTGTTCCCCGGGACAGTTTCGTTGGAGTCAATAAATGATTCGGTGAAACTTCAAAAGAAACATCGCCCATATATCCTATATACACTCTCTATCAGCCTCCTAAAGATACAATGAGGGCCTTAAATATTGTGTCCAACTTGGACACCCACTTTATCAGCCTCCCACGAAAACATTAGGGCTGCCCTCTGCCACGCTTCCACCACATGATACAGGGTCACCAATCCGCCCCGCTGGAATACCATTGATAAAAACGGTGCTGCTCCCACTGGCAATAACTCCACTGTGAGGTGGATGGTCTGGACAACCATGAGGATTGTAGCTATCCCCTACCCGTCCAGCTGGAATGCCATTGATAAAAACATTTGGGCTACCCGTTGCAAGGGTAATCGGTGGGCAAGCATCATGTCCGGTGTTCGCATCCCCTATTCTTGTTTGTGCTGGCATTACATCACCCCTTATGATTCATTGAGATAGATATTAGCTGCATTAACAATAAAATTTCCAGTGGCCATAATCTCTATATTCCCGCCGCCATCAGATTTAACAAAGCTGCCATCAGCAAAATGAACGCTCCGAACGTCGGGATTATTTTCCACTGGTGCATCCACAGAACTGTATATGGCTCCTAATATAAAGCCGTCACCAGTACCCTTTCCGGAAAAATTCGGGGCTTGAATACAAAGTACCTCATCACCTATAGCCGGTATCCAAAAATCTTTGGTGGCTTTGGTGCCGCGTTGCAGCACAAACATATCATTTGAAACCTTGTCCGCCTTATCTTCCCTGGTAACTTTTACAGTCCCTTTGGCTGCGTTTTGCTCACAGACAATGGCTGTAAAAATTAGGTTTTCCAGGGCCTTTTTGGTCTTTTCATCAATATCCATTCAAACACCGCCTTAAATCAAGACTGGTTGTGTAGCCGCCCCCCAGTTTATGGTTGGCCTTGGTAATGATGTACTTTCCATCAAATTTACCAAAATTCTCCAGTTTCACCAGCAAACCAGCTGAAAAATTCAGATCACCATACAGGGTAAAGCTGGCTGTTACTTCATCTTTGTTCTTTTCCCTCAGCTTCTTTCGAGCCAGTCGTTCAGCCTCAGCAACATTTTCCACCTGCTCATTGATTTCCAGCGTTTTGCCATCGGTTTTATCCGGGGCTGTAAAAGTGGCTTCAATCACCTTCTTTTCCTTGCCCTTCTTATATTTCACATGGCAGGCTTTATAGGTGTCGCGGGTCTTGGCCACGGCCTTGTAAGAAAGGAACTTTTCAATTTTTTCCTGCTCATTCTCCTCTTGGTTATCCTCTTTTTCCGCTCCAGGCCGGGAAAATGTGAAGGTCTCTTTTTCTTTTTCCTGGCTTTCTTCGTCAAAGATGATTATTTTATCAGTGGCAATTTTAAGACAAAAACCAGCATCCTTTACTACCTTGCGCAAGAATTCCAGATCGCTTTCATCTGACTGCTCCACATGATCCAGATTTGGATTATCAGTGCAGTACCATTCACAAGCTATGCCATTCTCCTTGGCTATGTCATCAGCACACTTCCAAATGGAGATGTTATCCCATGTGCGGTTTTTCTTTAC
>NZ_JAILFV010000053.1 GCF_024697385.1 Anaerovibrio sp. | reverse complement strand
CTGATATATCCAAGGCAACCGGCTTCATAACCTTATACAAAGATAGTATCCCTGCCATTGTAGGCTTAATGAAAGGTTTTTTGTGTGGTTTTTCTGGTAGTTCCAGATCATCTGCCGGAGATTCAATAATCAACCGTTCCTTTACAGCTCTGGCAAAAGCTTGTTTTATGACGGTGCGGAAATACTGGCAAGTGCGATATTTGTCAGTTCCTATATTAGAATAAATAATATTTTGCAAATCTGATGGCTGAACCTTCTCCAGCTTCATATAACCGATGGCATCAGTGCATATATTAAGGACTCTTTCGTAGGATGCCAGTGTATTTTCCCTAAGCTTCGGGGCCTTGTAGGTTTCCTTCCACTTATCCAGCCATTGCTTTACTGTGATTTTCCCGGCATCATAGTGGATATTGCAAGCGTATTTTTCTCACAGCTCATTTAATTTTTCCAGGGCCTCCCGCCTTGTATTGGCATAACGGGAGAGCCTTTTTCTTTTTCCGGTTAATGGGTCGTAAGCTAATGTTAATTGTGCCATCCAGTATCCTTTAGCCTCACAATAATAAACTGTACCTTCATTGGTACCCCGACTGTTTCGTCTTGCCATTTTTTGTCCTCCTTTGACTAAATTATAAACCATTATTCCCAGTGAGTGTACCATAAATTACTATAATCAGGGGACATAAATACCCATACACCACATCTTTCATTCAGATGATATTTGTATGGGGATAACTTTGGAAATATTGTGTATAAGTACCGCTTTGTTTGTTAATAAACTGTGAATATTGTGTTAATAACTGCCCTACAGCGGCCAGCCTGTAGTAAAGACTGTGGTATAACCTGTGGGTAGGACTGCAGATAACCCTGTGGGTAATACTGCGGACATATATTGACCACAGCAGGGCTTACAACGCAGATACATCAAGGATTATGGCTGTCTAATATAATATAAGATAATACAAAACTATATAAGACTAGTAATAGTAGGGCGATTACAGTTTCTTTAACCGCGCCAGCTCAGTATAGTCCCGGACCAGATCATCAATCCGCTCCCGGTAGATTTCCGGCAGCGCTTCATACAATACCATGGTTTCACTTTGCCGGTTCTTGTCCAGACCTACAAGATAATCAACGGTGGTGTTGTAAAAGATGGCCAATTTACCCAATGTTTCCAGTGAAGGCTTTGCTATCCCCCGCTCCCAATTATTCAGGTTAGACCTGGGAACATTCAGCTGATTGGCAGCTTCCGCCAGAGTAAGCCTCTTGACATCTACTCTTAGACTCTTTAACTTCTCACCAAAACTCATCATAACTTTTGTAAGCCTCCATAACTTTTGTGCTGTGAACAATATACCATAAAATACTAAATTTTTAAAGAAAAATTTTATATTTTAGTAATTTAGACTGGACAAACAATAAAACACTATGTTATATTAGTTTCAGTTTATGGGATATTCCATCTAATATTTTTCATTTTATAAACAAAAAGGGGTAATTATGAATGTTGGAATTAAAAAAGAATAATGAGGAACCATCTATTGATGATATAGCCAAAATAGCTGAAGCCAAGGGAAAGATGTTTGTTACCATAAAGGAGTTTTCCGAGATAACCGGGATCAAGGAACACAGCTTGCGGATATTGACGAAAATAAATGGATTTCCGGCACTGAAAATAGGGGTTAAATATATGGTGCTGATGGATGAAGCTATGGCGTGGCTCCGCATAAATGCCAAGGTAAGCAGCAACGGACAACGCCCACTGGCTTTGTGATATGGGCGGCCGGAAAGGCAATTCCGGCTGGTTAATGGAGATTTTGCATTTCCATATGTTTAATACCAGTGAGCGGTTAAGTGCCAGTGCCCAGCTACTATGGCATTATCTTATGTACCGGGCCAATCAGAACTGGTGGCATTACCCATTATGTTTAAATCTGCCGGAGATTGCCTACGCCATAAACATTTCCATATCAAGCATAAAGAACGCCCGCCACGAGCTGGCCCAACGGGGATTTATCCGCTGGGAAAGCCAGGGCGGGAACAAAGCAGCCAAATATTATGTAATGAGTCTCACCGGCAGTGAATACGCCGGGCAGAGAAAAGAAGAACGCACCAACTAACATATATGCCCTCGGAGAAGCCAAAACTTTTAACAATCCCTTTGCAAAACTTATTCATGTACCCGGCTCATCCTCCGGGGGCTTATATATTAAAAGAAAGGATTTGATGTTTAATGAAGGTATTTATAAATCCGGGGCACGCCCCCAACGGTAATCCCGATCCGGGGGCCCTTAATGAGTATTTGGGACTCCGGGAATGTGATATAGCCCTGTCCATCGGGGACTTGGTGAGGCGGTATCTGGTTAAGGCGGTATGTAAGGTAAAAGAGCTCCAGAGCCATAATCTGGCGGGAGAGTCAGCTGGAGAATGTATTGTCCAGTCCGCCAACGACTGGCAGGCGGATATATTTGTAAGTATTCACTGTAACGCTGCCAATACCTTGGCCCGGGGGGCGGAAACCTTGGTGTATTCTCTCACCGGTGAGGGGGCGGCTTTGGGGAGATTTATTCAAAACCAGCTATGTAGCACACTGCAGAAATTTAATAATGACTTCCCGGACCGGGGGCTGAAATGCCGCCCCCTGCTGGCGGTACTCCGGGGTACCACCATGCCCGCCGTGCTGGTGGAGACTGCTTTTATTGATAATGATCTGGATGCGCTTCTCCTGATGAACCAGCAACAGGATATCGCCGGGGCCATTGCCCGGGGGATAACGGACTACTGGCAGAAGAACAGCCGGGAGGAATAGCAATGAATGAACTTATTGCAAACTGCAAAAGGCTTATCCGAGCCTTGGACACCATCTCTGATGAAGGACTTTCCCAGCTGGCCAACATCCTCCGCTACGAGCCGGGGAAGATAAGGCAGGATATCGAGGCATTGAAGAAAATTATGGGGAAATGACGGAAAATCACCTAACCCCTCGCCAGAAGAACACCCGATTATTGGTTATATTCAACTAAATAGACACATATAAAAAGGGGCTGTCCTTAAACAGTCCCTTTTCGTTTTAGATAATATCAACGTAACTATTTATTATTCTATTATCACAATTTCCCGTGAGCATTCACCATGATAATCTCCGCTCCAACTCTCCATAAACTCTGATACTGGAGAGAATTTTTTTATCAAATCATGACCTTTGTTTACATTGATAGTTTCAGAAAACCATATTTCTTTCTCAAAAGAAACCTCACGCCCATCCCCTAATTTGAAAATTATTCCCCTAGTGAGCCAAACATCATAGATTTTTATATCCTTCTTATAAAGCTCCTGATGCTCATTGACTATACGGATTTGAGAAATTGTGCTTTTTATAGGGCTTTCCTCCAGCGTCTGATTTTCTATCATGGAACAAATCTTATCATATTCTGCTGACTGAAATTTAAACATGGCCACATCTTCCTCTTGCCCGAAATAGTCCGCCACCTCAATCAAATTAGTAAATGAATATCCCTTGTTATCCACCAATATACCTACTATGCCATATACTGATGTAGAAAAATCAAACGGATCACATTTATATTTTTGCATTGTCTTGCCTGTCATAGACTTAAACATACCCATTTCTTCAGCAGAAAATCTTACATCTATTTCCTTCACTTAGTCCCCCTCCTGTACAAAATGAATTTTTTGTGACTTCACACCACCGGTATGTGAACTTGGCTTGATGTTAATATCTACCACTGGCGTTCCGTCAGAACTTGATTTAGTTCTCATAGTGATAATCGTACCATCGGCCATTTTGGTTATTTTGGTGTCACTGTTTATGGTCTGCTCCTTACCACCATGGGCTATTTTATTGTAAAAATCCTTGGCAGTGCTGAGGTTATCAGGAGAAGCTATATTTCTCGTCCGATTATTGCCATGTTTGCTGTTTTCACCAAAATATCCAGACTTATATTTGTATTTGCTGGAGGTTGGCAAAATATTTTGCCCTACACTGTGGTAGTGCATGGCGTTCCCCTTATATGCAGTCCCCATTTTCAAGCACCTTCTTTTTATGTACGCGCTCAATTTGGCTTGCATATCTATGAAATTCTGCCTGGCCAAGATATTCACTAAAAATATCATCCGGCATGCTGCCATGTACCAATACCACTGGTGGATGCAAAGCTTCAAACATTGCACCTAAACCAATTCTGAACATTTCTCGCTGTTCCTTGGTCTCAATACATCCATGGGTACTTACAGATACCATACGCCCCTTGGTAACCCCCAAGAAACAACAATCAAAGCTCCTTTCATCACTCCATCTGATATTGGGAATGACCGGAATACCATGTCTCTGTAAATAAAAGCCAACGGCCCTATTCATGTAGGTATTGGCTTCAAGTAAACACTTTGACTGGCCAATCATCATAGTACAATCTGGCGTTATAACACCATCGTATAGCTTGAGCAAATCAAGATATTTCTTGGTTGCAGTCAATACCCGTGAAAATTCCTTGTCATGCATATAGAAATGTACATATTTCCGTTTATCTGGGCATTTACTGGCTTTTCCGAAGGGTATCATGTCCTTTGGAACCTGTACATTGTCCAAATCCATCAGCATTGGTATTTCAGCCTCACCGACAAAAGCTGCACCTTCGGTCAAATAAGCCTGAAATCCATCATCAAATATAGTTTTCCGAATACGCATAGTGATACTCCTTTTCAAAAAATTGGTTGCTCATATAAAAACAACTCCTTTCATTCGGCATAAAACAGAGCTATATAGTAATATTTCGCCCTGAGTTTGCGTCCCAGAAGTGTCACATTTGCAATTTACCAGATTACGAATAGTGATACTCTGGGGCAACGAAGTTTTAAGTCAATTTATGGAAATATATTGACTTTTAACTCCTCAATAACTAAAATAACATTACCAGATTACGAATAGTGATATTCGTGAATAATGTCGTGTTGAATTTGTACATTCAATGCGGCGTTATTTTTTTGCTTACAATCCCACAATTTAACCACCCCCTTCATATATTACCAACGGGATCGATTATTTAACCAAGAATCCCGTTCCAGCTGCCTTTCATCATCGTAGTCATAATAATCAACTTCAAATTTTCTCGGTGCAATTTTATCAAGAAAATTTGCATAACGCATAATAATAATATCGTCATATTCTTTTTCCGCACGACTTTTCCATTCATAATTTGTTTTGGCAAGTGTGGACCTTCTTTTACCTGCGGCCTCATCTGACACAACAAAAGATTTTTCTATATAATTTGTTGATATAGTATGACCTCTACTGCTGCACTCTCGTAATAATTGCTCTGGCATAAGCAGCTGGGCTGCAAAGCAGTTTGCTTCCACCTCTTGTACCCCATATAAGGGGTCACTTTCCTTCAAATTCATCTTGTGCCCAAATAGCATATGGCCTAACTCGTGTCCTATATCAAAGCGCACTCTATATTTTGCTTCTTTTTCATTAAAGAAAATTATATGTGCGCCTCTTAATTCTTCCAAATGGGCAGAGTTACTACCAAAATCTTTGATTGGAATATGATACTTTTCAATGGCTTTCCGAAAAGAACAAACCTTTACATCTGCCATTTCCTCAGCTACCTTCTTTATGCTATAGGGAAA
>NZ_JAILFV010000023.1 GCF_024697385.1 Anaerovibrio sp. | reverse complement strand
TACTGCTAATCTTTTGCAAGGCACTTTGCAGCTTTTCCGTCTTATTGGGTATTAGACTCTGTCCTGTTTTTATGCGGTACTTGGCAGCTGTTTTCAAATTCCTTTGCTGCACGTATGCACCGATACGCCCAATTCCCTCTAGCATAAGAACACCTCCCTGTAGTTCTATCAATACTATATCGAAATAATATAATTTTAAATTAAACTACTTGACTCAGCCTGAACCTAGTTGATTTTTATCCGTTTGGACTGCACTCTACCAGCACATCCATCAGCTTCTCTACATTACCATTTGTTGTAGCCCAGCTGGTGGCCAATCTCACAACTATTTGCCCATCAGCTGTCTTCTCCCAAAAACTGAACTCCACACGCTGGCTTAACCTATTATATTCAGCTTCACTTAGACTTATAAATATTTGATTGGTGGGTGAATCAAAGGCTAGCCTATACCCGTTAGAAATTAAGCTCTCCCTTATTTTATCTGCTGCCTCCAGTGCTGTTTTTCCTATTGATTCATACAGAGCATTTTCAAATAACACGTCAAACTGAATTCCCAATATCCTGCCTTTAGCCAATAAAGCACCGTGCTGCTTCATAATAGTGAAAAAATGTGGTATTAATCCTGGATCCGGGATAACCACTGCCTCCCCCAACATGGCTCCGCATTTAGTTCCGCCTATATAGAAAGCATCACAAAGCCGTGCCAGATCCTCCAGAGAAACATCATTGCTCTTGCACCCTAATGCATAGGCCAATCTGGCTCCATCTACATAGAGGCGAATCTGTCGACTTCTGCAAACTCTGCTAAGCTCAGTCAGCTCCTGTAGCGAATACAAGGTGCCATACTCCGTTGGCTGAGATATATACACCATACCAGGCTTAACCATGTGATCATGGTTCAAATCTTCTTCAAATGCTTTACAGTATGCCTCAACAGCCTCAGCAGTTATCTTACCAAGCTGGTGCGGAATGGTCAAAACCTTATGCCCACCAAATTCAATGGCCCCTGCTTCATGAAGACTGATGTGACCACTATCAGGAGCAATAACTCCCTCATACGGCTTAAGCAAAGCATCTATTAATGTAGCGTTAGTTTGGGTCCCCCCAATCAGAAAATACACAGCTGACTTTGAGCATCCAATGGCTGTGCGTATACGTTCTCGGGCCGCTTCACAGATTTCATCTGTACCATACCCAGGACTCTGGAAAAGGTTGGTTTCAATCAGCCTTTCTATGATTCTTGGATGTGCTCCCTCCTGATAATCTGAAGCAAAAAACAATTTATTTTGACTCATATAGTCTGTCCCCTCCATATCATACTTTTCTAATGACAGTATAGATAACAGTCAAAAGACAATCAAGGAAATAGTATTTTGCAATATGTTTAAAGAAGTTCAATACTACAGCAAATTGTCAGATTATTTATAAAATTTTTGCCTTAAATATTGTCATAGTTAGTCAAAAGGTTTAAAATTTACATAGTGTATTAATTATAAAAGATTGGGGGATTACCAAATGTCAAACAGAATCGTTTTAAACACTATTTCTTACCATGGCTCAGGTTCCATCAATGAAATCATTGGTGAAGTAGAACGGGGCGGTTACAAGCATATCTTTGTATGCACCGATCCGGATCTGGTAAAATTTGGGGTTACATCCAAGATTACGGACCTGCTTAGCAAAAACAATATTCCATTTACTGTTTACGATAAAATCAAGCCAAACCCAACCATTCAGAACGTACAGGATGGTGTGGCAGCTTTTAAGGCCTGCAATGCTGATGCCATTGTTGCTGTTGGCGGCGGTTCATCCATGGACACAGCAAAAGCTGTTGGTATTATTATCAACAATCCTGAATTTGAGGATGTTCGCTCTCTGGAAGGCTTGTCTCCAACCAAGAATCATGCTGTACCTACTATAGCCGTACCAACTACAGCCGGAACTGCGGCAGAGGTTACTATAAACTATGTAATCACTGATGTGGAAAAGCAGCGTAAATTCGTATGTGTTGACCCTAATGATATTCCTGCTGTGGCAATCATCGACCCTGATATGATGGCTTCCATGCCAAAGGGATTAACAGCTGCCACTGGTATGGATGCCCTAACCCATGCTATTGAAGGTTATATCACCAAAGCAGCCTGGGAGCTTACTGATATGTTCCATCTCGAAGCTATTAAGCTTATTTCCCAGAATCTCCGTGATGCAGTAGCCAACAAGCCAGAAGGACGTAAAGGAATGGCTTTGGCACAGTATATCGCAGGAATGGGCTTTTCCAACGTTGGTCTGGGGATAGACCATGCGATGGCTCATACTCTCAGCGCACATTATGACACCCCTCATGGTGTTGCCTGTGCAATGCTCCTGCCGATTTCTATGGAATTTAACAAGAAACATACTGGCGAACGCTATCGTGAAATTGCCAGAGCTATGGGTGTCGCTAATGTTGACTCCATGTCCCAGGCCGAATACCGCGATGCCGCTATTGCTGCAGTAAAGAAGCTGTCCGAGGATGTTGGAATTCCAGCCAAGAACGAAAAGATTACCGAAGCTGACCTTAAGATCCTGGCCAAGGATGCCCTGGCTGATGCCTGCTATCCTGGCAATCCATGCGAAGCCACTGAGCAGCAGGTAATTGACATGTTCCGCCAGCTTATGTAATTCGTTACAAAACATTGGGGACCATTCACAGAATGGTCCCCTTTTTTTTGCTTTCATGTTCTATTTGCTTACATAACTGCGTTTTTCTGCAGGAATATCTTCCCATTTGATTTCATTTACGGGGCAACAACTCTTTAGGCTGAATATCCTTATGCCGATATCTCCTGCGTCCTTTAGTAACTTCACCATTTACCCAGATAATTGACACTTATTTATGATTTTGCTATATTATGTACCATAATATATTGTGCCGCCGGGTACGTCCTATGTCTGTTTCATTAGGCCTTAGAAGAAACAGCTGGACGTGCCCTTTTCTTATGAAGGGAGATGTTATATTGTATTGGATATATTTGGTTATTGCCGGCATGTTTGAAACAGTTTGGGCTGTGGCCCTTAAATACTCTCAGGGCTT
>NZ_JAILFV010000198.1 GCF_024697385.1 Anaerovibrio sp. | reverse complement strand
GTCATTGGTAGAGAGATTAACTGTATTTCCAGTGACATTCCCATCCACAGAATATCCACCATATATACAATGATTTTCCGGATAAAGCCCTGCCAGATATCCGCCGGAAAAATTCACAGTGTTGTCACTGACATCTGCGCTACCATCAGAATAGGCACCGTATACCGCACCGTCAATATGGCCACCGGTAAAATCAAGCGTATATCCGGAAATCGGTTCGGTAGTGTCAACTGTAATACCTCCATTTCCATATATATTACTGTATACTGACGAACCATCAGTTACTGTTACAGTCTTATCATTCACCGTCACAGTTACCCCTGCATCAGCAAAAGGAAGAAATCCTGCAATAGAACTGAACAGGCCATATCCTCCCATCATGGCCAACGCAACCAATCCATTTTTGCGCATAGCATTGTCTTTCTTTCTTCTCAGCCGTGCCCTTTTGCTTCTCATTTTTAACCCTCCTTAGTTTAATTTGAGCTTCCCTGAATACATGCCGGATTATACAGCATAACATGTACTCAACAACTCATCTGCCTTGATTCTCCCGATAAACATCCACCAAATAAAACCATTCATAATCATATCCCGTTTGTATAATTTAATCGAAAGAGTGAACTGAAAAAATAAATTGATTTCTCTTTGCATGGAAAATAGTCCCATATTTTTCAAAAATCAATCACTCTCATATTCAATTCCATAAAATACCGAATACATTTCTGTAAAAATCTCCCTACTTATATTCATGCGTATAATTCAGTAAATCTTCCCTTCGTCCCTTATATAATGGGTTATATTCAAAAATTATAATTTTATGTTTAATAAAACTAATATCCTATGTAATATAGTATTTGTCTTTATTAAATCATATAATATACACTATGTAAATATGTTATTTGTTTATTGGGACTATAGTCTTATAAGGCTATACGATTGGATAATTATCTGGTGGGGGAACCCCCAGAAATTAATAAGCTAAAAATTATTACCCCTAAAATATATCTTTTTAATATGAAATGCAATAGCAAAACAAAAAGTGATGAAAAAAACGAAAAAGTGGTCGTTGATAAAAGATTTATGTATTTTTTCATAAAATAAACCGGAAAAAACTTGCCTTTGCACAACGAGACTAGTTTTTTCCGGTAATTTTAAAAGACAAAACCATCATCCATACATAAAACTCTGCTTAGAATTCCCAGTTCATAGTCACAGTACCACCTATACCTTGCTTATGGCCGACCCAACCATTCATTTTAACCCCAACAGTCATTGCCTTACTGGTCTTCCCTTTCCAGCCCAGCTCCAGCATGCCACTGCCGCCTCTTGGATTTGGACTTGGAGCAGATTCCCCCTGATAGGTAGCAGTAGCCTTGCCACCAAATTCATATTCGTAGGCCAAACCGGCATATACAATGCTTTGGTCATTTATCTTATAGTTATATCGGCCTCCAAGCCTCAAACGAAGAGAATTGACACTGCCAAACTGATAATGCTCTCCGGTGGAAAGCTTTGCCCCTGTGCCCTCCTGATAGGTATAAAATGCCTTGCCATAAATATCCATGGTTCCCTTAGGGCTGACAGCAAATTTTCTGCCACCAGCCAGATGCAGGGCATAATAATTATTATCCGAATCATAGCTGGTAGAAGTATCGTTAATAATCCCACGGAAATCAGTAGAAATCCTGCCTCCACGCAAGCTTCCACCATAATACGCACCATCATAGTCCTCTTTTTCAACGAATATGCCTAGCCCACCAAAATTGGCATTTCCCCAACCGGATGTACCATTATCCAGATGTGCACTGTAATTGCCCCGGCCATATTCTGCAAAGGCCCCGAAGGTAAGCAGTCCATCTGCCTTTTTCAGGGTGCGTGCTGCCCCTACAATAGCACCGGTGCTGCGGGTATCCACATAGGAACCGCTTTTTGTTCTGAGGTCAGCCCCACCTACTGCGGCAATAATCTCAAAATCTGATTTTACAAGATTTTTTTCCACTTCATCCAATAACCCAAGATTGGAATTTATCATTGAAGTAGTTGCCACCCGAGGCTCTACAAGTATCTTGGTATCATCATCCAGCTTTTTGCTCTTGATGGCAGCTACCAGGTCATTATTTCTGGTAAATATATCCAG
>NZ_JAILFV010000061.1 GCF_024697385.1 Anaerovibrio sp. | reverse complement strand
GCAATATGGACCATACAGATTCTACCATGTTATTTCCTACTTTCTTTTATTGAGAATAAATACTCATTCATAGAATAAATACTCATTCATTTTAATACAAATTTAACTATTTCTCAACTAAAAATGCATATTTTGCCTATGTACTATGCATATTTTTTATAGAAACAATATCCGTACTTCAGTGTACCAACCTTTTATTTCTGAAGAAAGGCCCTGGAAAAACCTTTCCAAAGCCTTTTTATCATAAGCAATATTAAAATATTCCCGAGGCCTTCACAGAATCAACAGCCTTCTGCATATCTTCCTCGGACTGAACCAGTGCCATGCGGACATAGCCCTCTCCGGATGGGCCAAAGGCACTGCCGGGAGTGACCAGGACTCCGGTCTTATCCAGCAGGTCCTTTACAAATTTCTCAGAGCTATCGTATTTTTCCGGAATTGGTGCCCAGACAAACATGGTTCCCGGTGGCTTATCCATCTGCCAGCCAGCTTCAATAAGGCCATCACAGAGCACATCCCGGCGACGCTCATATGCCTTTCTTGTAGTCTCCACAACAGACTGGTCACCGGTGATGGCAGCAATAGCGGCAGCCTGTACAGGCAGGAATACTCCATAATCTATATTGGATTTCAGGGTCTTCAGCATGGAAACCACCTTGGAATTGCCCAGGCAATAGCCTATACGGGCCCCGGCCAGGCCATAGGTCTTGGACAGGGAATTGAATTCCACACCCACATCCCTGGCCCCAGGCAGCTCCAAAAAGCTGCCCCAGCTGCGGCCGTCAAAAACCAGCTCACTGTATGCATTATCATGAATGACGATGATATCGTATTTCTTGGCAAAAGCTATAAGCTCCGTATAAAACTCCTTTGGAGCCATGGCAGCTGTAGGGTTGTTTGGATATGACACCAGCATCAGCTTTGCCCTGCGGGCGATTTCCTCAGGTATATCCTTCAGCTGTATCACATAGTCATGCTCTTTTTTCTGTGGCATGTAATAAAGCTCGGCACCTGCCAGCTTCGGTCCATCTGCAAAAATAGGGTAGCATGGGTCCGGTACCAGCATGACATCCCCAGGATCCAAAATTGACAGGGCTATATGTGCCAGTCCATCCTGGGAGCCTATAAGGGAACATATTTCACGCTCAGGATCCAGATCAACACCATAACGGCGCTTGTACCAGGCAGCGACTGCTTCCAGCATGGCCATTGTATCGGTGATTGCATATACATAATTCGACGGCTTCATCACTTCTCTGGCCATAGCTTCCATGATGTGCTTTGCCGGAGGTATATTGGGTGCTCCAATACTGAGGTCTATGACAGTTTTCCCGGCTGCCACCCTTGCCTTACGCATATCTGCCAATCTGGAAAATACGCCTTCCCCAAACTGGTCCATTCTCTTTGCAAATTTCATTTTCCCACCTCAAAAACAGAAAAGGGCGAATGAAAATTCGCCCCTGTAAATTACAAAAATTACTTGAACAGCTTGCTTACAGAGCCATTATTGTAAATACAATCAATAAACTCGGCCAACATCGGTGCCAAAGAGATGCAGACAATCTTCGAGGACTGCTTCTCAGGAGGCAATGGAATAGTATTGGTGATAATAAGCTGCTTTATAACAGAATCATTAATCCTCTGCACTGCAGGATCGGTAAGGATACCATGGGTGCAGCAGGCATAAACCTCCTTGGCCCCCATACGCTTCAATGCCTTGGCCCCTTCACAGAGGGAACCTGCAGTATCTACCATATCATCAATCATGATACAGGTCTTATCCTTGACATCGCCAATCAGGTTCATTACCTCGGCACAGCCAGGACGAGGACGACGCTTCTCCACAATGGCAATGCCTGCATCCAGGAGATCGGCCATTTTACGGGCACGGGTAACACCGCCAAGGTCAGGTGATACAACCACAACATTATCCAAATGCTGCTCATGGAAATATTCTGCCATGGCAGGAGCTGCTGCCAAATGATCCACAGGAATATCGAAAAAGCCCTGTATCTGCCCGGCATGCAAATCAACTGTAACAACACGGTCAAGACCTGCAGTATGCATCAGATTAGCCACCAGCTTGGCAGAGATTGGCTCACGGCCACGGGTCTTGCGGTCCTGGCGGGCATATGCATAATAAGGTACTACAGCTGTTACACTATGAGCTGAAGCACGCTTGCATGCGTCAGTCATAATTAAGAGTTCCATAAGATTTTCGTTGACTGGCTGGCTGGTAGGCTGGATGATGAAGATATCCTTACCACGGATACTCTCACTGATCATGACCTGGATTTCACCATTGTTGAAATGACCTACCTGAGCTTCAATAAGGTCGATACCAAGATGCTCGGCAATTTCCTGTGCGAGCTTTGGATTCGCATTACCAGTTAACAGACGCATGTTGCTCTTTGCAGATTGTGACATTTTGTTTTAAAGCCTCCAAATTCTAATACACGATTTTACGATTGGAAAAAATTTTTCCGTATATATATTATCAGTAAACCACTGAAAATACCACTTTATTTTTTTCGTTTGTCTGCCCAGCCGCTGATATTTTTTTGATGAGCCCTGGCAATGGCCAGATCAGCAGGAGGGATGTTCTTGGTAATAGTGGAACCGGCGCCAATATAAGCACCTTCACCTACTATTACAGGTGCCACAAGGGCAGTCTGGCAGCCTACAAAGGCATTGTCACCAATTACGGTACGGTGCTTGTTCTTACCATCATAATTTACGGTTACAGTACCACAGCCGCAATTGACATTGCTTCCCACATCGGCATCACCGATATACTGCAGATGTGGCAGCTTGGTACCCTCACCTACATTGGAGTTCTTGACTTCAACAAAGTTACCGATATGTACGGACCTGCCAATCTGGGTATTAGGGCGCAGATGAACATACGGGCCCA
>NZ_JAILFV010000178.1 GCF_024697385.1 Anaerovibrio sp. | reverse complement strand
AATTTCTTCTACAGTATCCTCAATCACTCTGCTCATTCACATTCCCCCTTTTGATATCCGCATAGCGATGATTGTAAATTTTAAACATAAGACAAAAGAGCGGGTTTGCACCCACTCTTCCAAAAATTACCTCACTATTTGTCTTTAGTCTATCACATTACAAAGCCATTGTAAACCACAAATTTGATAAAACCCTCTTTTTTCGGCTTTTTCCGCCAACTACAACAGAAACCATTGAGCTATCTTGTTACGGATTGCCATTATTGGCGAATCAAGCAGCATCTTCGAAGCGCTGTAATTCATGATCGCCCTCATTTTCTGACGCCTCTTGGGAGCATAGCAATGAGTTTTACAGTTCCCACATGATACCGCTTCTCCCCCCCGTGGACAAAGAGCAATCCTCTTTTTCACATAGTCCAGCATATCCTGACATTCAGGACATAAGTTAGTCCCATCAGTTTTATGAATATCCCTGCAATATATATTTATCATTTCAGCTATAGTCTCAAGCTCCTGTTCTTTTTTATATTGAATTTTGTCCATTGGAGCACCTCCCGAGACCAAAAAAATTATACCAAAGCAACCGATGGAACAAAATACAGAAGAACAGCTTGCCTAACTTAATCCATATTATTCCCTCTTTGTCTATAATTTTACTCTAAAAACCATGATTTGTTTAGATATGACAGGCAATTCTAACGCAAGTTTAATTTTTTAATCAAATCTTAATCTTCACATAAAATAATGTCCATCCCCAAAACACACCCTATGAAAACGGATATTCCTGCCAAACACAAAAAAAGAGGGAGCCATGCTCCCCCTCTGTCGTTCGGTTATTCAATTCCGGCAAGGATTTCCTTGTCATAATCCCTGTTGTCAAAAAATCTTGGCCGGGATCTGTCAAAGGAATAATTTATTATGCTCCTGGCAGGATTAAATTCCTTGGTATAAATATCAGCTATATCCAATACAGTATGAATCATATCATCTGTCATATATGGATTGGATACGGCCTCCTGCATCATCTGCCATTTTTCAGGATGATTCTGCTTGAATTTTTCTGATACCCACATAACCAACGGGACCTCAATCATGTGCCGGCTCGGATTTTCCTCAATATGGCCATTGATGCCACCTTCATCATACACTGCTTCACCATGGTCAGGCAGATAAATAACGATGGTATCTGAATTGGTTTCCCGGAATTTGTCAATAATACCGCTGACTATATAATCATTGTAATATATGGCATTATCATATTGGGCAATGACCCGCTTCTGATCATCAGTATTGTCAGTAGGAATGTCCTTTTCAGAGAACTTGGTAAACTCATAAGGATACCTGTTGTAATAAGCCAGATGTGCTCCCATAAGATGAATGACATAAAAATTCTTGTTATCGTCATCCTCGGCTATTGCATTGTCCACCAACGGGAACAGCTCACCATCTACACGACCCTCATCCTCCTTGGAGTCCCTGATCTGAGTGAAATGGCTCACATCACTGTGTGCTGCATAAATCTGCGCCACATTTCCCCAGATACCTGAGCTTTCCTGATTTGAAAGCCAATGCGTCTTGTAGCCGGCAGTATTCATTATATCAATGAGATTATGATATTCATACCATGGCTTGTCCGCCTCGTGGTTACAGAAGGTAAATATCTTGCTCAGGGAAGCCACCGTGGTGGAATGTGCACTTACAACATCCCTGAAATATACAATCTCACCTTTTTTGTTCAGCTCGTCAAGATTTGGAGTATCCGGGATATTGTAGCCATACAGGTGCATATGGTTTCTGTTGGTTGATTCTCCCAGGATAAATACAATATTGGTAATTTTGCCATCATTTCTGGTCAGCTCAATATTAGCATCCAGCTTGGCCTGAAGCTCCTGATAAGCGACATGGTTTTTCCAGGCCGTATTCACCGCTCCCATAAGTCTGGTAACAGGTGTCAGGGAATCTCCGCCAAACATGATACCCGGATAGGCTATGCACATGTATACCGCGTAGGCCACAGCTACTGAGCCCACAATTCCCGACAACACCTTTTGGGAAAGCACATCCACCTGTGCCTTTTTCCATGGCTTGTATTTCACTGTCAGGTACAGCATCGCAATCAACAGCAGCGCCAAAAAACCTCCGCTGAGTCCCACAAAGGTCCTAAGGAATTCTACTGCCTCCTTGGGATTGGTCTCAAAGAGGGAATTGATGGTACCAATTCCCAGCAAGGCATTATACTGATAAAGCACAAAGCCCTCTATTACAAAAGCAACAAACATAATGACAGCAAGGCCATAGCGTATCACCTGTGATGCCTTTGGGACAAATAGCCATCTTGTAATAAATGTAAGAAACAGGGCTGCCAGCAGGCCGGCAAAAGCCATGCTCATTACCAGATCAACCTTGCCCTCATGGGCCCATTTGATCACCTGGGTAGAACAGCCCAAAATCCAAAATACCATCCACCAGCCAAAATCCTTGTGAACTAAATCTGCCACATCCTGCAACAAAACTGAAATGTTATCAAACATATTATGTTCTTTCAACATCAAAGCCTCCCTTACAGCTGATTCATCATCCGATGAGTCTGGGGTATTATTCTAACATCCCTTAAGGTTTCCAGGGCCTGCTGCTGCAATTCAAGCATTACATCCGGCTCTGCGGGCACTGCCCCATTCAGTGGGGTTACCGGCTGCAGGATCAAAAGAATATTAGGATCCACCTCAGCAACCAGATTTACTGCCTTCTGAAAATCATCCATATTAATATCACCGGAAATCACCAGTTTGACATATACATCCCTGGCAGCTGCCAACTCCAAAAAATGCCGGTGTTCCTCCCAATGAGGAGTCCCAGTAGCCTGCGGCAGCTTAATATCCATGCTGATAATATCCACCATATCAATGATTTTTGCCAGCCTGTCGGGCAAAGTTCCATTAGTTTCCAGCATTATCCTGTTGTCCACCATAGGCAGGAGCTCCTGCAAAAAGGCCGACTGCAATAAAGGCTCTCCACCGGTAAAGCTGATGGCCTGATGCGGCACTTCACTGTTAAACCTGTTGATATACGCTGCCACCTCCGCAGGTGAAAGGGGATTTATGGCCTCGGAAAACTTCCGTGACCCGGGAGCAGTTTCTATTGAACACAAAGGATGAGTCCCCGGTGCATTTTCAGTATCACAATAGCTGCAGGACAGATTGCATCCTTCAAACCGTACAAACAGCTGACGGCATCCAACATACCGCCCTTCCCCCTGTACAGAGGAAAAGATTTCAATAATATTTGCATCCATTAAACTAATTCCTCAATCCAATGTATAGATCACCGATGATTTCGGGGACTCCCATACCTGTACATACTTCAGTTTAACATTATCATCGAAGAAATCAGCCTTGGCCATTTCTTCAAATACATACTGGGCAAGATGCTCAGCCGTAGGATTATTGCCTCCAGCAAAGGCCGGCAATTCGTTGAGAAACTGATGATCCAGTGTCTCCAGCAAATCCCTGAGCCTTCCCTTGACCACCTTAAAATCTACCAGCATTCCCAGCTCATCCAGCTTCCTGCCGGTGGCAGCCACCTCCACAGTCCAGCTGTGACCATGTAGTCTATTGCATTTTCCATTATATCCAACAATGCGGTGAGCAGCTTCAAACTCCGCCTCAACATGAATTTCAAACATATATACACCTTCCTCAAAACATCAAGAAACCCCTTCAGTGCAACAGCAATAAAGGGGTAAGACAGTCATTTTCTTCCACCGATAAACTGGTCATAGCTGACCGCCTGCGTATGCTTGGTATGTGCCCATTCATGCTCATTGCGGTGGATCCAGCCCAAAAATACGATCGGCAGCCAGGAGTAAATAAACACCTGATAAAGAGGTATATAAAGCCAGGCCTTCCACTTGGCCCTCATCTTGATGAGAATTATCATCGGCAGAATATACTGAATGATCGTAATAGCTGTCATCAGGTGGGACGGCATAAAGGCGTAAATACTGGTATATATCTGCTGCCCATATATCTGCTGTATGTAACCCATGATAATGAAAAATGCCGTAAATATGAGGAAATATGGTTGTATCAGGTACAGGCAGCCATCCAATATCGGGATACTGCGCTGTTTGATGCCTTCCTTAAGCAGCTTTGGAATAAAACGATGCGCCACATCGAACTGCCCCTGGGCCCAGCGTTTTCTCTGATACCAGGACTGCATAAAGGTCAATGGTTTTTCGTCATAAATAATAGCATCCACTGCCCAGGTGGTCTTTATCCCCTCCACCAGTGATTTCATGGTGAATTCCATATCCTCTACCAGACAGTTTGCGCGCCAGCCATGGCGTTTCAGAACTTCCGTTGTAATACACATGCCTGTGCCACCCAATACGGCAGACAAGCCCAAATTTGTCTTGGCCTGATGAATAAGGTAATCAATTACCCAAAACGACAGGGCAAAAGTAGCAGAAACCCAGGAATCATATGGATTCTTGGCATCCAAAAAGCCCTGAACGATCTTGGCACCCTTCATGAGGTGATGGTTCATTTCAATCAGGAACCGAGGATGCACCAGATTATCAGCATCAAAAATACAGACAGCATCGTAAGGTCTGTCCATATCCTTTTCCATATCAAACAGCTTTGCAAACATCCAGTCAAGGGCATAGCCCTTGGTTTTCCTCTCAGGATCAAAACGCTCACATACTATGGCACCCGCCTCCCGGGAAACCCTGGCTGTCTCATCGGTACAGTTATCAGCAATAACATATATATCGTACAGCTCTTTAGGATAATCCATTTCCTGAAGATTTTTCACCAGATGGGCTACAACAGCCTGTTCATTATGCGCAGCAATCAGACAGGCAAATTTCTTCTCCGGTGTGGTGATTTTCTTTTCCTTGAAGACCACCAGACCAAAAAATCCAATAATAAAGAAATATATAGTGAAGCAAAACAGAAAAATCTGTAATGGAATCATTATTATATCAAGTGGATAAAACATTTAGTTGCTTCTCCTTTAAGAAAAGTGTATCCGAAAATCTTACTTTCCACCAGAAAGCAGATTTAAGCCATGATTTACTATACCAAAAACAGCGTAGGCTGCAAAGATGCCAAACAATACAGCGTAGCCAATTCCATCACGCCCCAGCCACAGTATGAGCACAAAAATCACAGCTGCAACCAGCTTGGCCAAAATATTCATCCGCTCGCCATCCCCCTTAAAATCAGGGTAATGAACAGTGCTGACCATGAGATAGGCAACCACCATTACAATCACCGGGTAGGCATAGGATATTTCATCCAGGTTATAGCCCACAGCATTAATAAGCAAGGTGGAAGTAGCAATAAGACACCCACCGGCTGGTATAGCCAGTCCCATAAAATATCCGTGAACCACTGTGGTATTAACATTAAAACGGGCCAGGCGCCACATGCCACAAAGGGCAAAAAATATTGCTGCCACGCCACCAAATATACCAAAATCAGCCAGCTGCAGCTTGTAGGCCAACATAGCCGGTGCCGCACCAAAGGAAACGAGGTCACAAAGAGAATCCATTTCCTTGCCAATCTCACTGCTTACATTGAGTGCCCTGGCGGACCTGCCATCGAGGCCATCAGCTACCAAGGCCAACAAAATACAAATTGCACCAACGGAAAGACAGCCGTTAAATGTTGATATGATAGAACACATACCAAATACCAGATTCATTGAAGTCAATCCATTTGGAATAAGCGATTTATTCATCAGTCCTTTATCCTCCCCACAACGGTCTCGCCGCCACGCACTTTATCACCTTTTGTTACAAGGACCTCCACATCCTTTGGCATAACGATTTCTGTACAGGAACCAAATCGGATCAGTCCATAGACCTGTCCCTTTTCCATCCTGTCATCCAGGGTAACCCAGGAAACTATCCTGCGGGCCAAAATACCGGCTATCTGAGTCACAGTGACCTTCAGACGGTCATTTTCTATTCCCAGCATGTGACGCTCATTTTCAAAGCCCACCTCATCCTTGTATGCCGGGCGGAAACGGCCACAGACATATTTCTGGCATTTTATTTCACCTTCAATAGGACTGCGGTTGACATGAACATTAAACACTGACAAAAATATGATAACCTTGGTACATGGTCCCTTTATAAACTCATCATCTTCAAGGTCGACAACATCCTGAACGGTACCATCTGCCGGTGAAACAATCAGACATGGATCTTCGGGAATTTTACGCTTTGGATTGCGAAAAAAATATGTAAAATAACATGCTAAAATAACCGGGGCTACTGCACCCAATGGTCCAAAGGCAAATGCCAGGACAACGGCCAGGGCCAAAGCACCGAATATAAAAATATATCCATCACTGACCAGAGGAATACGATTCACCATCAGCACCTCCACAATAGTAATTCTATAACATACAGGGGAAAATCGTAAGACAAATTTCACCTGATAAATAACAAATTAAATTATACAGCCATTGTTCAAATTTTACCATAGGCAAAATAATACAATATCGACTTATTATTTTTTGCTGCCCATAACCTTGAACACAAATTTAGGCAGTGCCATCAGCCTGCCAATCCTGCTGGGCTGCTTCAGTCCACGGAAAAGCCATTCCAGCTTTGCCTTCTGCATCCATTTAGGGGCCCGCTGAACAATTCCCGCCATTACATCAAAAGAACCACCTACCCCGATGGATACCGGAACCGCCAAATCCTTTAGATGGGCATAAAGCCACTTTTCCTGCTTGGGAACTCCCAGGGCTACCAGCAAAATATCCGGCTTGGCAGCCTTTATATCTGCTATAATGCCCGGTTCGTCCTCTGCCGTAAAGAATCCATTGCGTGTTCCCACTATCTTAATTCCGGGATACCATTCCTCGGCCTTTTTCTTGGCCATATCTGCCACCTGGGGAGCCGAACCAAAAAAATATATTCTGTAGCCCTTGGCAGGAGCCTCCTTCATGAGCTCCTGAGCCAAATCATACCCGGCTACTCGCTCCGGCATTGGATGACCGAGATAATTTGCGGCCCATACGGTACCGGCACCATCCGGCACGACTAGATCCGCAGCGTTCAAAATATCCTGTAGCTCCTGATCATAGGTGGCCCTCATTATCATTTCAGCATTTGCCGTAGCAACAAGGGAGCTTTTTCCATTTTTTATAAATTCCCCTATCCTGTCTACAGCCTCACCCATTGTCAGTGAATTAACCTTTACACCGATAATGTCTACCTTTTCCAATGACATTGTATGCCTCCTGATATTCATACCTGTTTTGCAAAATTAAGCCCCGGCGCAACCGGAGATCATATATGAACAAGTAAAAGGGACCGCTGATAGCCAGTCCCTTAACTTTTTATTGCATCACAAGAATTAATCTTCCTTGTTCTTTTTCTTTACATGAGTACGGATTGACAATTCCCTGAGCTGTTTCTCATCAACTTCAGAAGGAGCCTGGCTCATAACATCAGATGCACTCTGAGTCTTCGGGAAGGCAATGACATCACGGATAGACTTTCTCTTGGCCATGAGCATAACGAGACGGTCAAGACCAAATGCCAGTCCACCGTGAGGTGGCGCACCATACTTAAAGGCATCCAGCATAAAGCCGAACTTGTCATGAGCAGCCTCCGGAGTCAGGCCAATAGCCTCAAATACCTTCTCCTGCAGCTCGTTCTGATAAATACGCAGAGAACCGCCACCGATCTCAACGCCATTGAGAACCATATCATAAGCAATGGCCTTAACCTTGCCAGGATCGGTAGTAAGATACTGGATATCCTCATCACGAGGTGCAGTGAACGGATGATGCATGGCCTTCCAACGCTTGTCCTCTTCGCTGTACTCAAACATTGGGAAATCAACAACCCAGAGGAAGCTCAGCTTATCTGGGTCAATGAGGCCACGACGACGGGCCATCTCAAGACGAAGCTCGCCAAGAGCCTGAGCAACTACCAATGGCTTATCAGCAATAACTAACAGCAAATCGCCGGTCTTGGCACCAGTTGCCTTCTTGATTTCCTCAAAGGTTTCGTCAGAATAGAACTTCTTGAACGGGGATTTGATCCCCTCCTCAGTGTACTGAATCCAGGCCAGTCCCTTGGCCCCATAGCCCTGAACATACTGTACCAGGCCATCCAGCTCACGGCGTGGAATATTGGCATAATCCTCTACATTGATGACCTTTACCTGTCCGCCGTTTTCCAGTACAGAAGCAAATACCTTGAAATCAGAACCCTTAACATATTCGGAAATATCCATGAGCTCCATACCAAAACGAAGGTCAGGCTTATCAGAACCGAAGCGGTCCATGGCCTCATCCCAGGTCATGCGCAAGAAAGGCGCAGGAATCTTGGTATCAAGAGCCTTCTCAAAAATCTCACCCATCATGCCTTCCATCATGGTCAGGATAGTCTCCTGATCGATAAAGGACATTTCGATATCCAGCTGAGTAAACTCAGGCTGACGGTCAGCACGCAGGTCCTCATCGCGGAAGCAGCGTACGATCTGGAAATATTTTTCGAAGCCGGAAAGCATGAGAATCTGCTTATAAATCTGTGGAGACTGTGGCAGAGCGTAGAATTCACCAGGGTTGAGACGGCTTGGCACCAAGAAGTCACGGGCTCCCTCAGGAGTGGACTTACAGAGCATTGGAGTCTCAATCTCCAAGAATCCGTTTCTGTCAAAGTAATCACGCATAACCTTGGTCACACGATGGCGGAGCATCAGACATTTCTGCATCTCCGGACGACGCAAGTCAAGATAACGGTACTTCAGGCGAAGCATCTCATCCACCTCGATACCATCCTGAATATAGAATGGAGGTGTCTTGGCCTTGTTGAGGATACGAAGCTCTGAAACCACTACCTCTATTTCACCGGTCTCCATGTTTGGATTGATGGTCTCCTCGCTGCGGGCACGGACATTACCCCTTACAGCCAGAACAAACTCACTGCGGATAGTCTCAGCCTTGTGGAAAGACTCCTCACCAATAGCAGCCTCATCAAATACGATCTGAACCAGTCCGGAACGGTCACGGAAATCAATAAAAATCAAACCACCATGATCGCGGCGACGGGATGCCCAACCACAGAGCACTACCTCACTGCCAACGTTATCCTTACGCAGTTCACCACAGTGATGAGAACGCTTCAAACCTTCCAAAGTATCCATATTAATTATTCACCTCATAAAAATTAAATTGCTGTTTATCTCATTTTATCCGCGATCCGGGCAAATACCCATATCCCCGGATAAACCAGATTCAAATTTCTGGAGTACAGAGCCCCTGCCGATTTCATTTCAGCCTGCCAAGAAGCTCACCGAAAGGAACCTTTTCCTGTTCACTGCCGGCCATATCACGAAGCATTACCACTCCCTCAGCGAGCTCATCCTCGCCCATAATGGCCGCATATTTTGCTCCCAGCTTATTGGCCTGCTTCATCTGCGCCTTCATACTGCGCCCGGCATAATCCACCGCTGCGCTGAAGCCTGCATCACGAAGCTCCATAACCAGCCTGAAGGCTTCCTCCTGAGCCGCCTCACCCAGCGCAACCACATATACATCAACACTGCGGTTTTTGTCCGGCAGCAGTCCCTGTTTCTCCAATGCCAAGAGCACCCTTTCCAGCCCTGTGGCAAAGCCCACGGCAGGAGTAGGATTGCCTCCCATCTCCTCAATAAGGCCATCGTAGCGGCCACCACCGGCCACAGCACTTTGTGCACCCAATGGCGGGTACTTTATCTCAAAGGCCGTTTTGGTATAGTAATCAAGGCCACGGACCAGTCTGGAATCCAGGGAATATTTCACCCCGGCCCCGGTAAGATGCTTCTGCAGCTTCTGAAAGTGGTCGCTGCACTCATCACAGAGACAATCAGTGATTTTAGGAGCCTCTGACATATATGACTTAGCCGCATCCTTCTTGCAGTCAAGAATTCTCATTGGGGCCCGCTCAAATCTGCTCCTGCAGTCCTCACAAAGATCATCCAGCTTGTCACGGAAGAAATCCTGCAGCATGGTACGATACTTTGCACGGCAATTCGGACAGCCCACAGAATTTATATACAGCTCCAGGTCGTTCAGTCCCAAGCCCTGCAGCAGCTTCATTGCCAAAAGGATAATCTCGGCATCCACAGCAGGATTGGATTCACCTATGGCCTCCACCCCGAACTGGTGGAACTCCCGCATACGCCCGGCCTGAGGTCGGTCATACCGGAACATGGACCCGATATAAAACAGCTTGGTCAGGGAACTATCAGCATAGAGCTTGTTCTGCAGATAAGCACGGACAGCAGAGGCTGTATTCTCCGGACGCAGGGTAATACTTCTGTCACCCCTGTCATTAAAAGTATACATCTCCTTGTCAACTACATCCGTGCCTTCACCTATGCCGCGCTGAAACAGCTCAGTGTGCTCAAACATGGGTGTCCTGATTTCCTGGTAGCCAAAGCGTCTGCACAGGGAACGGATATGTTCCTCCACAAAAAGCCAGTCCTCAACAGTATCCGGCAAAATATCCTTCGTGCCCCTTGGAGCATTTGTCAACATATTATACAAAACCTCCTTTGCCTCATAAGAAGCAAGGTATTAATCATACAGGCTCACCATAGGCCTCTGCCAGCAGTGATGCCCTTTTATCAATGTAAATATCAATATCCCTGAGGTAAGTAATCAGATCCTTGGCATTAAAGGCCGATTTCAACCTCTTTTCGCGAAAATTAACTATCTTGCTGGTAGCAGCACCACCAATACCCAATATTGTCTGGTGCTCCTCCATTATCTGAATATTGTACATGCTCTCCGCTCCCTCGCGGCAGCAGCCAACATTTTCCAGCTGGCCACTCATATATCCCTGACGATACAGGTAATACGGCTTCATGCCAGCCTTATCTATATAGTCCATGGCCTTTCTGAACATTGCCCTGCAGGTGCTGTCATCAGGAAGCTCATAATCCTCCAGATTCATCTTTAGCCTTGACCCTCTTTTAAGGGCCAGGGAATGCAGGGTAATATCATCAGGGCCAAGAGCCACTATCTTTTTCATAGTATCTTCAATATCGGCCACCCCTTCACCAGGAAGGCCAATGATGAGATCCATATTTATTTCAGGAATACCTGCGGCCCGCAAATCACCAAACATGGTGACAATGGCCTCCGGAGTATGGTTCCTGCCGATGCGCTTCAGGGTGCGCTGCTGCATGGTCTGAGGATTGGCACTCACCCTGGTGACCTTCATATCCACCATAGTCCGAATCTTATCAGGAGTCATGCTGTCCGGCCTCCCTGCCTCCACGGTAAACTCAACAGTATGCTCACCAAAGAAAGCATCCCGTACAGCCGTAAGCATCTCACGAAAATACCTGTCCGGCAGGCTGGTGGGTGTACCTCCCCCCACATATATGGATTGCACCTTAAAGCCATATTCTGCCACAGCTTCCCTGACAGCCTCCAGATCCTTATAAAAAACCGTCATAAACCTGTCAAGCTCTTCATTCTTGGGAAGGAGATTGGCAGGAAATGAGCAATAAAGGCATCTGCTGAGACAAAATGGAATCCCCACATATATACTAATTGTCCGCTGGTCAGTCTTTGCCAAAAAAGGCTGCTGGCGAATAGCCATATCCACAATGGTAACAGCCTTCTCCTCACTGGCCTCATAATCCAAAAGCAGCCTTTCGATTACCTGTTCCCGGGACAATCCACTATCCAACAGGCGGTGAACAATCTTGGTAGGCCGCACCCCATGTAGTATCCCCCAGGGAGCCGCCTCAAAACCAAACTGCTTTCTAAGCAGCTGATAAAGATTCAGCTTAATAAGCCGGTGCTTACCTGCTGCAAATCTTTCATCCTGTCGACCGGTGCTGGTCTGACTGATATGCACCCTTTCACCATCTGTGGCAACCATGTCAATAACAGTCTCCACCACCGGCACAGCCCCTGGCTGCAGATTATTTTCTATATCCAGCAAATCCCAGTCGTAGCCTTCCGGACATCCCGTCTCAATCTTAAAAAGATTGAGTACCTCACGGACTACCTTTACCACCACCTGGTCATCACTGTTCAATTTAAAATCCTTAATTTTCAAACTTTTTGGCACACTCCTGGCAATAACCATAGAATATAACCTGATGATCCAATATACGGAATTTACACTTCTTGGTTATTTTTTCTTCAAGCCCCTCCAGCATATCCTCAGAGAACTCTATGAC
Source organism: Anaerovibrio sp. (assembly GCF_024697385.1). Taxonomy (GTDB): domain Bacteria; phylum Bacillota; class Negativicutes; order Selenomonadales; family Selenomonadaceae; genus Anaerovibrio. The sequence continues at coordinate 660 of NZ_JAILFV010000178.1, read as the reverse complement.
CTTGTCACAGTTTTTGCAAATGAGATGATGATGCTGATGAGCATTTGGCTCAAACTGCTTCAGCTCATATCTGGCACGCTTTTCACCAAATTCCATTTTTTGCAGAATCCCCATTTCCGGGCTGCACATCAATTCAAGAGTACGATAAACCGTAGCCAGACCAATATCATATCCCTTATCCCGCAGAATACGATGTACTTCCTCTGCACTAAGATGCTCACCGGATCTGTTGAGAAAAACCTCCAACACATCCTGTCTTTGGTGGGTGAGCTTATACTTGCTGTTTTGGAGTCTAATTTTAAGTTCTTCTATGCTAAAACCATCCTGCATATGTATTCCTCCTCCAATATATATCAAAATCCCGACATTACTCTCCCATCGTACACTCAATTACTATATTATAGCAAAAGTTCAACAAGATTTCTACCGCTGTGAAATAAAATGGAGCATAATATAAAGGATATATAAATTACCTTTGAAATACAGCCATATTAATCTTTGAAAAAGAAAAAAACTTTTTAATTATAACGAGCTTTAAGATGTCCCCTTCCTCTTTAGGTGGGGGAAAACAAACTACAACAGCTGGCGAGCATATCTCCCAGCTCGTTGAAACGCTAATTGGAAGATTTTTCTTCTAAAGAAGAAAAATTTGAACAATGG
>NZ_JAILFV010000136.1 GCF_024697385.1 Anaerovibrio sp. | reverse complement strand
CTGTATGAGCGGATTATTTCCATACCGCTGTTTTACTCAATGACTGATGAGGAGCAGGAAAAGGTAATAAAGGCTGTAAACAAGGTTATCAACTACTATAGGAAGTGATTATATGGAGCTTTGTCTGGGAACAGTTCAGTTCGGCATGGATTATGGCATCAGGGGGCAAAAGCAGCCAAGCGTGGAGCAGGCTGTGGATATGCTGGATTATGCCACCCAGAATGGTATCAATAATATTGATACTGCCAATGCCTATGGCACCGCAGAGGATGTTGTGGGGGAGTTTTTGAGCAAGAAAACAATTGCACGGGATAAGCTGTTTGTTATTTCCAAATTCCGACCAAATCTGTTGGATGATGTGGACTCTGATGATTATTACCGGGTGATGCGTGGTAATCTGGAAAACACCCTGTCCAGACTTCATACGGATTATCTTGACAGCTATATGCTTCACAGCGCCAGATATATCCATAATGATGCAATAATAGACACCTTGAACCGCATGAAAAGTGATGGTCTGGCCAAAAAGGTGGGAGTGTCCGTTTATGAGCCAGAGGAGGCCATGAAGTGCATTGAGCGTCCTAATGTTGAGTTCATGCAGCTGCCATACAGTATATTTGATCAGCGCATGGAAAAAGCAGGGGTGTTTGAGGCTGCCAAAAAGGACAGTATCCAGATTCATTCCCGCAGTGCATTTATACAGGGGCTTATCCTGATGAATGAGGATGAGGTGCCACCGTTTTTAATCAAGGCAAGGCCTATTGTGGGCAAGATTTCCCTGCTTTGTCAGAGGCATGGTCTTTCCAGGATTTCCCTGGCCATGAATTATGTAAAGCAGCAGTCAAGAATCAGCCATCTGGTGTTTGGTGTTGATAACATCCAACAGTTGAAGGAAAATATCAATATTTTCCGGGAGTCAATCCCCGCTGATATCATTGAGGATATCGCCCGGGAATTTACAGATATTGAGGCAGATATTGTGATGCCTAGCCTGTGGAAAAAATAATCCGGTCAATGAGCTATGCAAATTGTGGGCATGGAATAATGGAGGAATATATGAAAGTATTGGCTATTGTGCAGGCAAGATGTTCATCCAGCCGTCTGCCTGGTAAAGTAATCAAAAGGCTGGCAGGTAAACCGATGATTGTCCATGAAATAGAGCGCCTGGAGCGCAGTAAGTTGATAGATGAGATTGTACTGGCTACCAGTACGGATTCCAGTGATGATGCCTTGGCGTCAATTGTCCTGGGGACTGGTACCGAAGTGTTCCGTGGCAATCTGGAGGATGTACTTGACAGATATTATCAGTGCGCCGAAAGGCACAGCCCGGAGCATGTGGTCCGTATCACCGGTGATTGTCCTGTAATCGACTGGCGGCTTATTGATACCGTAATAAAAACACATATAGAGCATGGTAATGATTATACCAATTTAAGTGGTGATTATCCTGATGGACTGGATACCGAGGTAATGAAGTTTTCGGTGCTGAAGGAGGCCTGGGAAAAGGCGAAGATGCTTTCTGAAAGGGAGCATGTGACATTATATATACACAATCATAAGGATGATTTCCGGATGGAAAGAATTCCCTGTGACAAAAAGCTTGGCGACCTGCGCTGGACCGTGGACGAGCCTCAGGATTTTTCCTTTGTGGAGAAGGTGTTCTCGGAGCTTTATGGTGATAATCCTGATTTTGCCATGGATGATATATTGGAGCTTTTGGACCGGAAGCCTGAGCTGGCCCATATCAATAGCGGCATAATGCGCAATGAGGGTCTGGCAAAGTCCCTGGCCAATGACCGGGAAATCGACGGGTGATACACCTTCTGCGGGTGAATATCCATCAGTGAACAAGGAGCGTTGTTGCCTGATATTGGGCATGTGATGATATATGAATATTTTGATTCGCGTAGATTCCTCAAAGTTGATTGGCAGCGGCCATCTCATGCGTTGCCTGACTTTGGCGGAAAAGTGCCGACAGGACGGGGACAGGGTGACCTTTGTCTGCCGCGATTTGGAAAACAATTTATCCAGGCTGGTCCAGGAAAAGGATTTTGAGCTGGTTTTATTGCCAAGGGCTGAGGCCAGGGATAATCTGACCGGGTATGCCAAGTGGCTGGAGGTATCCCAGGAACAGGATGCTGCCGATACCATAGCGGCTATGGGGAAAACCGGCAGGCCTGACAGGGTAGTGGTGGACAGCTATGCCATTGATGTGGTATGGGAGCAGCTGATACGGCCATATACGGATGAGATTTTTGTTATAGATGATCTGGCCAATAGAAGGCATGACTGTGATTATCTACTGGAACAGGGTTTTCATCATGAGCAGGAGCAAAGATATACTGATTTGGTTCCTGCGGGCTGCAAAATGCTGCTTGGACCGAAGCATGCCCTGCTTCGTGAGGAGTTTTACAGGGCAGGAAAAAGGGCTCGTACCGGCAGTTTGAAGAATATTTTGGTGTTTTATGGTGGCATTGATATGACAGGTGAAACCTTAAAGGCCCTTCGGGCCATAGTCAGGGCAAAGCTGCCGGATATTAATGTCATGGTTGTAGTGGGGCGCACAAATCCCCGCAAACAGGAAATATATGAATTTTGTCAGCTGTATGACTTTATGGAGTATTTTGAGCAGGTCAGCAATATGGCTGAATTGATGCAGGAGGCTGATGTCATGTTGGGGGCCGGGGGTGGAGTCGCCCTTGAACGGTGCTTTATGAGGCTGCCTGCCCTGGTGACTGCCGTGGCGGAAAATCAGCGTGAGGGCTGTATCTGCTGTGATGAAAAGGGAGTTTCCAGATATCTGGGGTATTGGAATGAAGTGACTGAGGAGAGTATTGTTGACAGTCTGCATTCAATCAAGGCCGAAGATCTTTTGGCCATGTCTTTAAAATGCGAAGAAATCTTTTGTTAGGAGCGATGTATAATGGCTAAGGTATATTGCAGAAAATGCCGGGAGGATGATTTACAGACCATCATGGAATGGCGCACCCGCCCTGATA
>NZ_JAILFV010000036.1 GCF_024697385.1 Anaerovibrio sp. | reverse complement strand
AAAACTACATCACAAAAATATATATTGTGATAATTCGACGCCATGAGTGCACATTCCTTCACCTGAGAATTGACAAAAAAGTTTATTGATTTTCCCCGTACCAGACTAAAAAAACATTTTATGCTCATTTCCAGGGCAGATGATTGTTTCCGATAGAAGCCGGTTATCGGTACTAATAGCTTAACTCTTGGCTTTTGGCAACATTCTCTATCTGTTTAACCACTGGACAGGCATCCGCATCGACATATATATGTGGCATTTGAACCCCCTTAGTTACTCGGTGTATGTAACCATACCAGTCCTATAATCTGTAACATCAATATCACCGGCACTCCATACCTGAATTTAAGATGCAGTGTTTTATGATGAAATAAGAACATAGCAAACAATGCTCCTACACTACCGCCTATTACTGCAATGACCAATAAAGTCTTTTCCGGTATCCTCCATCTATGCCTTATGGCACATAGCTTATCCCAGCCGTAAATCATAACAGCTACAATATTAATAACCACTGTATACCATAGTATAATCTCATGAAGATCCATATTACTCTATCCTCACAAATCTATATTCCTGCTCTACATCAGGATACTTCTTACGGTCCACTTCACTCATAAACATATCGAGTGGTCTCACAAAGTCCCCTTCCTCCCCATACATGGCACGATACACTACCATCTGCTCTCCAGTTTCCGTGTGCTGAGCCGTGGTAACTATCCTATATAGCTTATTTTTAAAGTGACGCCATATTTCATTATGACGTGGTAAATCTCTATCCATATAATCACATCCCTAAATTTAAAACATTCTACAATTAGGTCCTAATTTCCTTTACTAAACTTTATATCAAAAAATATTCATAATAATATGATTTAAGTATGAAAAGGATGCAATTTTTTCTCTCCCACCACGTTTTACATTCTTAACCCCCAAAAGGGCCAAAAATCTAACCACTAGTTAGACTTTTCCCAGAAAAACCTAACTACTGGTTAGACTCCATTTTGCAATATTGCAGATTAATTTTCTGCAGAATAATCTTTCATTTTCTGTATTCCCTATTCATGGCAAACACCTAATTACCAAATCCCCCTAAAAATACAAAATCCCCTGAAAGCAGCCGTGATGCTGTTTCCAGGGGATGAATTTTTATACCTTCCGATAAGGCGTATTTATTGGAAGTCTATTACTTTGTCCAGCAGTTGCTCCAACGCCTCGGTAAATTTCTCGTCAACCTCGTCTGTTCTTTTGCGGGGGCCTTTTAGATGGTGCTTATGAGTGGCATTTCTCATTTTCTTGATAAAATGTCTTTTGGCGAGCAGGCCCTCAATATTCTCATTGGTATATAGCCATCCGTCCTGATTGATGGCATAAGCACCTCTGGCAAGAGCCATGGCTGCCACACCATAATCCTGGGTCACAACAATATCTCCCGCCCGGCAGGAATTCACCAGAGCAAAATCAACTGCATCCGCCCCACTTCCAATTATCCTGACATCACTATAGGCAGATAGAATCATTTTTTCTTGGCAAAACTTTCTGCATCCGAGGATTTAAAATTATATATAGGCTTCATAATATCAATAATATTCACTGATTTTGCAACCATATCAACAATTTCCCCTAAAGATTTATATGCCATGGGGGCCTCATCAAGAGTACCTTCATTTACAGATGTAGTATATATTCCTTCCATTGCTTTTCTGTACTCATCCATTGACAAAGAATTAATCGCCTTTGTTCTTGACATTATACGCCCCGCTCCATGCGGTGCAGAGTAATTCCATTCCGGATTGCCTTTACCTATAGCCAGTATACTTCCATCTCTCATATTTATAGGAATAAGAACCCTTTCACCCTCATAAGCAGCTATGGCACCTTTTCTAAGAATCATCTCATCGGTATCAATATAATTGTGTATAGTATGGAATGCGTCCATTCCCTTCATCCCGATTCTCTCAAGAAGGATATCCGCCATAATCTCACGGCTTCTTTTAGCAAAATTCTGACAGATCTTAACATCATGGAGATAATCTTCAAATAACTGTCCAGTCAAATAACAAAGATCCTCTGGCATATCAGGAGTTTCTCGGTCCTTTTTCTCCTTCAATGCCTTAAGTGCTTGCTGTATTTCCTTATCCCTGCCCTGTTCCTTATATGTACGAATTATCTTTTCCTGGGTTTTAAGATAATCATTGATACCTTTATGCTGATCAATGGCCATATCCTGATATAATTCGGCCACTTGTTTACCTAAGTTACGGCTTCCACTATGAATTACAAGATATTTTATCCCATCTGTGGTTACATCAACCTCGATAAAATGATTTCCCCCACCAAGGGAACCTAGGCTGCATTGAAGCCTATTGATTTTTTTAAGTTGCTCGTAACATTTAAGGCTGGATAAATCAAAGGCTTCCTGTGCAATATCCCATACATTCATCCCAGACGGAATATAGTGCGCCGCTTCATCAAGCCTGGCTAAATCAACATCTGACTTACCAAGCTTTATTGTATACATACCACAACCAATATCCACGCCGACCACATTAGGAACTACCTTGTCAGTTATAGTCATGGTGGTTCCTATAGTGCAGCCTTTACCGGCATGAACATCTGGCATGATACGAATACTGCTGCCATCGGTAAACTCATAGTCACACATCCGTCCAATCTGTTTCATAGCAAATTCATCAATCGCAGCTGCATAGCAAATAGCTGTATTTCTTTTTCCCTTAATTTCAATCATTGTAGTATCCTCATGCCACAATCTTCTTATATCTCTCAGAAGAAATAACTCTCATCATAAACTGGTACGGATTCAGATTATTTTCCTGCACCATGGAAAATATCTGCGGGGTGCATCCGGAAATCAGTGTAACCCCCTTTTCATTAATGGTAACAGGCTGTTGTCTGCTTCTGCTGTCAACATTCCAGAACACCAACTCTGGCAACCTATAGCCGTGCTTTTCAAAATTTCCCTTGGCATTTTCAAAATTTGTCAATGAAGAATTTTCTGCACAGCAATCAAACTCCATATCGGATATTATATAAAGCCTTGAGGGCATATCCTTTTGTGAAAGTCGATTTTTTACTGCCGTCCTGAGGATAATGTCAAATGTAGCGGCAATATCAGTATTACTGCATTCATTGTATCCCATGCAATAGTTTATCTTCTCATAAATATCCCGTCCCTTTATCTCAACAAGCTGCGGTGTGTTCGAAAAAGTTATAAAATGGCCCTTAAACGCCCCAGTATTATGCTCAGCAAAATAGATTCCCAAGGACTCTGCCACTGCTGCAGGCAAAGGATTATTTTCCCAATACATAGAGCTGGAACCATCCACAACTGTCAAAGCATTCTCACTTCCAACATAATTCTCC
>NZ_JAILFV010000031.1 GCF_024697385.1 Anaerovibrio sp. | reverse complement strand
TATAATTTTCAAGGATATGGGAATACAGCAGCAGGTAAATTAGGAGGTATTAATGGAAAATCGTGTAAAATCAACAGAAATCAAGTTATTACCGTTGGCATTCTCTGATAGGGAGCAGTTTATTATTGATAATCAACGGGCATTTAATTATGGTGCTATGGAAGAGTTTGGGACTCGTGACCAGACCTTTGAGGAGGAAGGAGAAATTATATCCCGTGAAACCATTGAGGATTCACTGAATAGGGGAATTGCATATCGGATAATGTATTCAGGAGAAACAGTTGGTGGTGCGGTCATTTCCCTGGATAAAAATAAAGGGGAGCTGGAGCTTTTGTTCATTGCACCGGAAGTACACAGCAAGGGTATAGGTTGTGCTGCCTGGTTCGCTATAGAAAAATTACATCCGGATATTACCATATGGGAAACATGTACTCCCTATTTCGAAACAAGGAATATTCATTTTTATGTAAATTGTTGTGGCTTTAAAATCGTTGAATTTTTTAGCAAATACCATAAGGATCCTAAGGGGCGTCATGAGTTTTCTGCGGATGACTCTATGGATGCCATGTTTCTGTTCGAAAAGCTTTTATGATGTTTTATGTGGATATGGATGGTTATTTGTTAACCTGTGAAGCAGGATATGGGAGAAAACAGAAAAATCCCTTATGAGCTTTCCGCAGGGAAGGAATTTTCACTTATGCTGTCGAAAGGGTACCATATATTATTTTATGATATTGTTTTTGAAAAAAGTGGATTCTGATTTTGTTGTGCAGAAAAATCGAAACATCTGTATATCATGCAGTCTGTGCCCTTGCTTCTCTTGAAATAAGGCCATCACTTTTTTCAGCAGCTTTCACTGCGGAGGTGTAACGATGGGGAAAAAATGGGATTGTGAAACTGTCCAGCACAATGGCTTCAAGGATCTGGGAAATTATGTCATCGAATTGCCTGACTTTACTGATCCGGCTTCGGGGGAAAAAGGACTTGCTTCTCTTAATGATTTTGCTGATCATGGTAAGTTGTCGACTTTCGGGTGCACTGCCATGGCAAAAAGGAACAGTAAAGGGGAAGTTATCCTCGGACGCAATATGGACCTGGATATTTCCCAGTCTCCAGCCTATGTGTTCAAAACTACATATGGTAAGTACAGTAATTTTAATGTATCCTATATACCGGATTTTTATCTGACTTACGAAGAAGTAAAGAAATTGGACGAGATTGATCCGATCGTAAGGGATATGATGCAATTCCTGGTTTGTGACAGTATTAATGAAAAGGGCCTGTATATTGAAGGGAACATGAGGGAAAGAAATGATAAACTGACTTGCTATGGTCTGCATTCTTCCCGTGGAGAGAAAAATCGTGATGATGGTACTCCATGGAGTGAACTGCGCGCCACCACAACGGCAGTTATTCCGCTGGTTTCACAGAATTGCGCCACAGTACAGGAAGCAATCTGTTTTTTGGAAAACAGCTATGATTGGTACTCTGCTGCACCGGAATCCAATAGCGATTTTGTCCTCAATAATGCGAATATATGCTTCATGATCGGTGATGCTACCGGTGAATATGGACTTATAGAAATCGCACAGGATGAAGTCAGCTATATTCCATATCAGTTTGGACAGGCAAACTATTTCATAACACCAAAATGGAATGCCCTCGACTCATTTGCTGTAGGGCACGGGAGACTGGCAATGGTTTCCAAGGTAATCGGCCCTGTAGATACCCTGGAAGAAGCTATGGACGCCATGAAACCAATCATGTGGAGAAATGAAACCCTGTGGATTGGTGAATCCCATAGATTCACGGATGGTTCCCATCTGCACCGGTACAATCAGATTGCCTTTGAAGACGATGAAGGCACCCCTCAGATGGATTGGAGAGGTGATTATATCTTCTATTGGCCAGTGCTGGATGATGGCCGTATGCTCATTGATGCAGCTATGTATGAGGAAGCCAAGAGGTCTACCTATGATCCGAAAATCAAGGAATACTTTGATGATGCCGTTGCTGCAGGCCAGCTAGTAATTGATGATGGCTCCATCAAGTTCAGCGTCAACGACGAGCAGCTGACTTTGACAGAGCTTTCTTCAAAATATAACGAATATAAGGTAATCACCGATTTGGAAAAGAGGAAGGTCCTGCAACCATATCATGATGAGTATTATCGTCTTTTGACCAATGAGAACCGGTCCTGGGCCCATGACGATGACAATTTTGAAGCGATAAAAGCAGTAGCCTATGCCAGATTGCATGTCCGTTATGATATGGAAGGAAAGTTTGATCCATCCTGCATGAGTAAATATGAAAAGCTGCTTGCTTTCTATGGCTATGGAGTAGATAAGGATGAAGCGCCTCTTAGGGATGACGGCCAAATCTGGACTACCAGCGTGAATGTTGGGGTAAATTGTGCCCAAAAGGAAATGAAGATTCGTTTCTGGGAAAATGATGACATTATCTATCATGTAAAGCTTTGATTAAACTTAGCCATGATGAAGTTCAGAATTTCTCCTCATGCGTAAAATATTTTGAGAACAAAACTGTATACGCAGGTGATCCATATCACAAAAAAGTTCGTTCAAAGATTGTTAAAGTATTGTTATGGCCAATGTGAAAAGAAATTTTAAGATGTTCCGGTTATTTATTAGGGCTGCTATGCTGATAGCAGCCCTTTTTGCTGTCATAATTTCCCTTGGAGGATAGGGGGGAATCATATATGGAGACCTTAGTACAATTCCCTTTATGGGTGTTTTTATTTTTCTGAAATCAGCTGATATGATACTGAAGATATGATATAATGAAACACATAGTGTAGAATATGATAAATCTCTTTTGAAGGGGAATTATGATCACGCATTATTTATAAGAGGGAGGATAATGGGATGAATTTTATGAACAATGTTAAGGTGGCTTATAAGTTGCTTATTCTGGCTGTTATTTCAGCTATTGGAATGGCTATTATAAGCTTTTTTGGGTTCTCGGCTTTGGAAAAAGCACAGAATGACATGACACATCTGTATAATGTTAATGTCACAGGGCTCGTGCATTTGGGGAATGCTCGTCAGGGGATGCGTTCCGCTCAGACTATGACTGTAATTATGACTACAGTTAATAATGATCCGGCTCGCATGAAGGACCTTCAGGGAAAATATGATGCTGCTATTAAGACCACAGACGAAAATCTTGAGGCGTTTAATAAGGTCTCAAGCGGTGTGGGAGATACTGCTGAAAAGTATGCAAAAACTGCTCAGGATTGGACAAAGCTTAAGTCTGGACTGGATGCTTCTGTAAAGGAATCACAGAACGGCAATCAGGCAGCAGGTCAGGAAATATATAATCAGAATTCCCAGGTAGCTGCAGCTGTGGCTGCAGATTTGGCACAGCTTGCCGATGAGGCTGCAAAGGCCGCTGAGGAGATAAATAGACTCAATGATGAGGAAAGTGATGCTGCTCAGCGTAATATGATTATACTCAGCATAGTTACTTTGGTAATCCTGGTTGTAGTTGTTATGTGGATTACCAGGGAAATTACTTCCCCGCTTAACAAGATGATGGGGATTTGCCGTAAGCTGCGGGATGGTGATTTCCGTACTGATAACAATGGTGTTGATCGTGGTGACGAGTTCGGTGATATGGAAAGGGCTATTGATGATGTTTCTGTTACCCTCAATAAGTTGATGCGCCAAATTGGCCATTCCGCCGAGCAGCTTGCCGCAAGCTCGGAGGAGTTGACAGCTTCTGCCGGTCAGTCGGCCCAGGCCTCCGACCAGGTGGCCCAGAATGTTACTACATCTGCCAGTGCGGTTATTGAGCAGCAGCAGTTGTTGCAAGATATGAAGACCTCCGTAGATAAATCAAGCGATGCTGTCCGGAATCTTGGCAATGTTGCCGGGGCAGTTACTAACGAGGCCAAGTCTGCCAATAATCAGGCAGAGGATGGTACCAGGGCTATTGAATTTGCTGTTCAGCAGATACTGTCTGCTGAGGCTATTGTCAAAGAGTCCGCCGATACTGTTAATAAGCTGGGGCAGAGTTCCCAGGAAATTGGCCAGATTGTGGAGACCATTTCCGGTATTGCGGGACAAACTAATCTGCTGGCCCTTAATGCTGCTATTGAGGCAGCCCGCGCCGGCGAGCAGGGTCGGGGATTTGCCGTTGTAGCAGAAGAAGTAAGAAAGCTGGCTGAGGAGTCCCAGAATGCTGCTCAGCAGATTACCGCTCTTATTAAGGGGATACAGGATAATACAGACATAGCAGTTTCTTCCATGGAAAAAGGCAGCAATGCTGTTCGTGAAGGCAGTGCTTCCGTTGAAAAGCTCCGCGAAACCTTCCAGGCTATAAATGTAGCCTCCAATGGTGTGGTACAGCGTGCTCAGAACATGATTGAAGAACTTCATGCTGTATCTGATGATACACAAAATATCAATGAGAAATCTGTCCGTATTGCCAGTAAGGGCGATGAGGTGTCTCAGGAAATGGAAAGCGTTTCTGCTGCTTCTGAGGAGCAGAGTGCTTCGGCTACAGAGATTGCTGATGCCAGTCAGTCCCTGGCTAATTTAGCTCAGGAGCTGCAGACATCACTGCAGAAATTCAGATTTTAAAATGATCTTACAATAAAATCGTTATAACGCCATTGTTCAAATTTTTCTTCCCCAAGAAGAAAAATCTTCCAATTAGCGTTTCAACGAGCTGGGAGATATGCTCGCCAGCTGTTGTAGTTTGTTTTCCCCCACCTAAAGAGGAAGGGGACATCTTAAAGCTCG
>NZ_JAILFV010000024.1 GCF_024697385.1 Anaerovibrio sp. | reverse complement strand
ATATAATTTTTTAGCCATTATCCTCCCGGTAATGGTATGAGTGGGATGACTGTTTTTAATTTCGCTTTTTCAGTCATCATTTAAGGGGAGCTGTAAGCCCATACAGCTCCTTTTTTTTGTGGGAAATTTACATGGGAAGGGGGGAGGTGCATGCAATTTGCTAAATTTGTCCCGTTATTTATACATTATGAGTTATTTTATTCGGTTATATATTGTTTCATGAGTTATATTGAACTGGACTTTTCAAAACTGTATAATACATATGTGGAATTTTGTCCACATTGTTTTGTTGTGCGAAAAATAACAGAAAGGATGTAATAGGGTATGGAATTAGATAGCCTTTCATCATTGGAAAAAAGAGAAATTCTGTTTACTGATATAAAAAATGCCATTGAGGTACAGTGGATTAATATGTCCAAATTACCAAACGATGATGCAATTATCCGTTCCAGCCTGACTATGTCGGATATTGATTCGGCCGAAGCCAGGCTCAGGCGGTTTTCTCCCTTTATTAAGATGGTTTTTCCTGAAACAGTGGAAACCAATGGAATTATTGAATCACCTTTGGTGGAGGCACCGGGGCTTCGTGCTGCATTGAACGGAGTAAAGATCGATGCCGGTATAGCAGGAAAATTGTACCTAAAACTGGACAGCGAGCTGCCGATTGCCGGATCAGTCAAGGCGAGAGGTGGAATATATGAGGTACTGAAGCACACTGAGGAGCTGGCTGTCAAAAGTGGTGTTCTTGACAGCTATGAGGACGATTACTGTAAAATAGCAAGCCCGGCCGGGAAGGCCTTTTTTGCCACGAAGAAAATACAGACCGGCTCTACCGGAAATCTGGGACTCAGTATTGGTATTGCCGGGGCAGCCATCGGATATGAAACCATAGTGCATATGTCCTCTGATGCAGCCCAGTGGAAAAAGGATTTGCTTCGTAGCAAGGGGGTAAGAGTTGTTGAATATGACGGTGACTATACTCAGGCTGTGGCAAAGGGTAGGGCTGAATCTGATGCCGATCCGGACAGTTATTTCGTGGATGATGAAAATTCGGCTGATTTGTTTTTGGGTTATGCTGTAGCCGCCAAAAGGTTAAAAAAACAGCTCAGACAACAAAAAATACAGGTGGATGAAAAGCATCCACTGTTCGTATATATTCCATGTGGTGTAGGTGGTGCACCGGGAGGAATCACCTTTGGGCTCAGACAATTTTTGGGAAATGATGTGCACTGTTTTTTTGTGGAGCCTACTCAGGCACCATGCACCCTGTTGGGAATGGTTACCGGGCTTTATAACAACATTTCCGTGCAGGATATAGGACTGTCCGGAAAGACCTATGCTGATGGGTTGGCAGTGGGCAGACCATCGGCATTTATCGGTGACTTTATCAAGCCTTTCTTTGATGGCATAGTCACCGTAAAGGACAAAAGATTGTTTGAATATATGCGCTATCTGTGGAATTCAGAAAAAATATTTATTGAGCCAAGTTCCTGTGCTGCAATTCACGGGCCTGTTATTATGAATCATTCCAGTGAAATGAGTGATTACTTGTTTGACAATAACCTGACCAGGTATATGGAGAATGCTGTACATATTATCTGGGCTACAGGGGGAAGTCTTGTTCCTGATGAAATCAGGAAGGAAATGCTGGAAAAAAGAGTATGATTAATTATTGATTTGGAGCTGTAAAAATGGATTTTATTGTAATTTCCCTGCTTATATATTTATTGGGAACTGTAACAATTGTATGGCCAAAAAATGCCGAATTGATTGCCCATTATCTGGGAATGCTTTGTGCTGTAGTGGCCAGCGGGATGGTGACATATGCTTCTGCTGCTTATCTGCTTAATCCCGTTGATGAATGGCTGGTTGAAGGAGTGTGGGGAAGCTATTCCATTCAGGCAGATGCCTGGAGTGCGGCATTCCTCCTGCTGACCGGTGTAGCCGGTGTAATAATAAGCATCTATGCCATGGGATATGGCAAGACATATCTGGGCAACAGGATCCGGCTGTTGGGCGGCCTTTGGAACTTATTCCTTTTGTCAATGGTGACGGTGCTCATTGCCGGCGATGCCTTTACTTTTATTGTCTTTTGGGAAATTATGGCCCTGGTATCCTTTTTGTTGGTTAATCACGAGGCCGATAAAAAGAAAACAGTCAGTGCCTCCTATCAGTACATGGTAATGACACATATCGGTACAGCGGCCATAATGGTGGCTTTTTATATGGTTGGCAGCTGTTCAGAGAGCTTTTCCTTCACTGATATGTCAGGCAATACCCTGAGTGGTTACATGAAGGATATTGCTTTTATTTGTGCTTTTTTGGGATTTGCGTTAAAATCCGGACTGATGCCTTTGCATATATGGCTGCCTAATGCTCATCCGGCTGCACCGAGTCATGTTTCAGCCATGATGAGCGGTGTCATGCTCAAGGTAGCCCTGTACGGTTTTGGCAGGTTTGCCTTCCAGTTTATCGGTATGGATATATTCTGGCATGGTTTTGTAGTCATGGTAGTTGGGCTTATATCTGCTTTTCTTGGTATTCTGTATGCCAGCATGGAAACTGATATGAAAAGAATTTTGGCTTATTCCTCTGTAGAAAACATGGGGATTATTTTTTCTGCCTTTGGCTGCGGGATGCTGCTTTATTCCATGCAGCTTACTTCTGTAAGTGTTATTGCCTTTACTGCTGCCTTGGTTCATGCCTGCAGTCACAGCCTTATGAAGGGATTGATGTTCATGAGTGCTGGTGCAGTAAAACATGCCCTTGGCAGTAAAAACATTGAATTGATGGGTGGTTTGGCAAAGAAAATGCCGTATACTGCCTTGTTTACCCTTATTGGTTCCATGTCCCTGGCATCGTTGCCGTTTACAAGTGGATTGGTAGGGGAATGGCTCACTTTGCAGAGCTTTATTACCCTTGCCCAGCAGGCCGGTACGCCTGAAATGAGGCTGCTTGTCGTGTTTGCCTTTATAATGCTTGGCCTCACCGGTGCTACTGCCTTGGGTTGCTTTGTCAGGATGTACGGTGTTGCTTTTCTGGGCCGGGCGCGCACCGGTATTGTGAAAAAAGCTCACGAGGTTTCTGGTTTTATGTTATTTGGAATGGGACTGGAAGCAGTCTTGATTGTTGTGATTGGCGTCATGCCTGATATCCTGGTGAACATGATGCAGGGAGTGTTCTCCAGGTTCTCGGTGGTTTCAATGGGTACTCCTATGGGGATTATCTGGGGAGGTAGTGGACAATATGCCATTTACAGCCCTGGCATTATCTTTGGGATTTTTGTGATTTTTAGCATATTTATGGTTGCTGCCCTGTATCGGTCTTCCAATTTCGTTTATAAGGATGTTACCTGGAATTGTGGTACTGAACCTACCAGTCGGCAGCAGTATTCGGCTACCGGATTCAGCAAGCCGTTGCGCCGTACCTTTGAAAAAATCCTTAGTCCAAAGCGCAGAATGACTTATCTGCGCAAGGAGCATGCTTATTTTGGACGCAAGCTCCAGTATAATCTGGAAATTCCGGATCTTTTTAACGACAAGCTGTATAAGCCTGTTCAGCAGATGATGATAAATTCTTCTTCGGCCTTCCATAAGATTCAGGAAGGCAGTGTGAGTATTTATATAGGTTATACAATGATTGCCATGATTTTTGTATTGATTTGGGGGGTATTGTTATAATGGAAAACCTTATTGCAAATATCGGCCTGAATTTGATACAGGGATTGGTACTGCTTATTTTTTCCCCGCTGATAATGGGGATCATAAATAAAGTAAAGGCCCGTCTGCAAAAAAGGATGGGGGCAAGCATTTTTCAGGAATATTTTGACCTGTTCAAGTGGTGGAGAAAACCAACGATAATCACTCCGTATACTACCAGTATTTTTATATTGGCCCCTGTGGTGTATTTTATGACCAGCCTCTATGCGGCAACGATGGTTCCTGGCTTTTTGACCGGCCAATTCAGTGCCGGTGATGCCTTTATATTCGTATATATATTGGCCTTGGGCAGGTTCTTTATGACCTTGTCATCAATGGATGCTGCCACATCATTTGGGGGAATGGGTGGTTCAAGGGAGATTTATGTTTCAGTCCTGGTCGAGCCTGCCATTATGCTGGCCATCCTTATTAACAGCCTGCGCTATCATTCCACAACACTTTCTGGGATGATAATAGATTATGATGGTGCATATTTTACAATCTCCGCTGTTTTGACCTGTATCGCATTCTTTTTGGTAATGTTGGCTGAAAACAGCCGTCTTCCTGTAGATAATCCGGATACTCATCTTGAGCTTACCATGATACATGAGGGAATGACCCTGGAATACTCCGGCAAACTCCTGACCTTGATTCATCTGGGAAGCTACCTTAAAATTATCGTTTTTCTTACTTTGTTTGGCGCACTTTATTTTCCAATCAACATACCTCTTTGGCTCAAGATATTGCTGGGAGCTGTCATTATTGGAATTGTTGAAACCCTTAACAATAAAATGCGCTTGTTCAAGGTGCGTGTATATCTTGGTGCGGCAATAGTATTCCTGTTGCTGGCAATTGTTGCAGAATAAGGAGGTCACATGGAATATTTAGTTGTTTTCTTAGTTCTTGTGGTTTTCCTGCAGACCAGGATTACCAATTTAAAACGGGCTGTTGTATGTCTGGCCGGGCAGTCCTTCATTATAGCTATTGCCTGCTTCTTTTTGGGCTTGTCCAATGGTGAGGGCATTCATGCCCTTTTGCCTGGTATACTGACTTTACTGGTTAAGGTGCTTTTTATTCCCGGGGCAATATATCATTTGGTAGGAAAGCTGAAAAACGAGCGGGAAATTCTTTCTGCCAGTAATGTAAATTATTCGACCATGGCAGCGGCCTTTTTTCTTGTGTGGGGATATTTCATTGTTGAAAAGTTAATGCCTGGTTCTGTAGGGCGGGATATTATTGCCGCTTCCATTCTCATGATTATGACCGGACTGGCACTGATGGTGCTGCGCAAGCGGGCCATTATCCAGATAGTTGGTCTCATCACTCTTGAAAACGGTATTTACCTCCTGGGACTGCTCATGACCGAGGGGTTGCCGCTTGTGGTGGAGCTTGGTGTATTTTTGGATGTGTTAATTGCTGTTGTGGTATTGGTTATTCTGACCTCCAGAATGAGGCTGTCGTTTATGACCACTGATACCAGCGTAATGAAAAAACTGAAGGGGTAAATTATGGATTACAATGTTGCTGATTTAATATATATCATTCTTGCCCTGCCGGTTATTTTCAGTATTGTTGCCGCCGTTAATTTATTGGGCAAAAATGTTTTGCATTGGCTTAACCGCATATTTGCATCGGCGGTTGCTGTAGCTGTGGTACTGCTGACACTGATTTTTGATCCTGAGACACCGTATATTGGTGAATATATTTATCTGGATGCACTTAGCATGTGGATGATCATAATAATCGGTACTCTTTATCTGGCCTTTGCCTGGACCAGTAAGGCATACCTGGACCGTGATACCAATAAGAGATATGGCTATCTGCGGCGGTTTGGTAGGCTGGAGGGGCGTTTTTATGCCTTATCCCACACATTTGTATGGATAATGTTTATTGTGGTTTTGGTAAACAACCTAGGCCTGATGTGGGTAGCAATTGAAGCCACAACACTGGTTTCGGCCCTGCTGGTTGCCTTTAAGTTCACCAGGACTTCCCTGGAGGCTACCTGGAAGTATGTCATGGTTTGTACCGTGGGAATTTGTTTGGCCCTGCTGGGAACCATCATAGTATATTACATTCAGTTGAATTTTATTGGAACTGATAATCCTTTGGACTGGCTTTATCTGTCACGACACAGTCAGGAGATGAATCCTGCCCTGGCCAAATTTGCCTTCTGCTTTCTGTTTGTTGGCTATGGTACCAAGATTGGACTGGCACCTATGCACGCATGGCTTCCGGATGCTCATTCTGAAGCTCCGGCATTGACCAGTGGCCTACTTTCGGGCGCTCTTTGCATTTGTGCCATATATGTCCTTATCAGGAATATTATCATTTTAATGCCGGCTATTGGCATTGACTTCATAAGTGGCCTTTGTCTTTTCTTTGGTATCTTTACTATAGCCGTGGCAGTGCCCTTCGTTGTGGTCCAGCGTGATATCAAGCGAATGCTGGCTTATTCATCCATGGAGAATTTTGGCCTGATGGTAGCGGCTTTGGGGCTTTTTGTTCCGGTTGCCCTGCAGGCAATGCTGCTACATATGTTCAATCATGCACTGGTAAAATATTCCCTGTTTTATACAGCCGGTACTATTATGGAAGAATATGGTACCAAAAACATGATGCGCATTCACGGCATGATGGTTCAGGTGCCAAAGACCTCATGCTTTTTGTTGCTTTCCATTGTGGCAATTTTGGGAATGCCGCCTTTTGGGGTGTTTTTCAGTAAATTCTACATGCTTTACGGATTTTTTACCGTGGATCATCCATGGCTGGGAGTAATTACTCTTGTACTGTTGGCAGGGATGCTTATTGGCATTCTTTATCATATCCTGCGCATGCTGGGCAGCCGTCCTAAGAGAAAATCCTCCGGGGAGCTTTTTGGCTATGTGGATTCCCTGGTCATTGCCGGATTGTTGATTTTTAGCTGTGTGGTAAGTGCGGGGCTTAGTCAGCTTACTGTATTGAATAATCTGTTGGAGTGTGCTGCAAGGATTATATTGGGAGGTGTAGCATAATGTTTACGGAAATTATGCCGGAAGCTGTCCTGGAGACAGCAGAAAAATACTCTGCCAATGGGGCACATCCTCTTACGGCAATGTTTGGCCGGGATGAAACAGAATCCGGGGCAGGCTATGCCATTTATTGTTGTTTTGAATTCCCTGAGAAAAAGGATATAGATGGATTTAAGATGGTCTTTGATCCAAAGGGTTCACTGGAATATGACAGTATTACTCATGTTGTTCCCGGAGCTGCCTGGTATGAAAGGGAAATCCGGGATATGTTCGGCCTTGTTCCCAAAGGACATCCTGATTTGCGCCCGCTTGTTTTACACGAGGGCTTTCCTGAGAATTTTTATCCCTTGAGAAAGAATGTAAGTGTCAATGCCAAGGTGCAGGGGGATAGAAAGTATAAAATGCGGACAGCCAAGGGTGAAGGACTGTTTGAAGTGCCGGTAGGGCCTATTCATGCCGGAATTATCGAGCCGGGACATTTTCGGTTCAGTCAGGCCGGTGAAGCCATGCTGCAGCTTGATGCCAAGTTATTTTATACCCACAGGGGAATAGAAAAGGCCGTGGAGGGAAAGACTCCCTATGAAGCC
This sequence comes from Anaerovibrio sp., assembly GCF_024697385.1. Lineage (GTDB taxonomy): Bacteria > Bacillota > Negativicutes > Selenomonadales > Selenomonadaceae > Anaerovibrio. The sequence goes on along the minus strand of NZ_JAILFV010000024.1, from coordinate 10,344 downwards.
TTGCCGATAATCGAGCGTATTTGTGGTGCCTGCAGTATTGCCAATACCTGGAGTTTTTGTCAGGGGGCTGAGAAGATTGCAGGGGTACTTGTACCGAGGCGGGCAGAAATCATCCGTACTCTCTTGATGGAGCTTGAACGCATCACCAATCATGTAGGTGATCTGGGAAATATTCCGGCTGGTGTAGGCTTTAATCCTGCCATAAGTCTTGGTGGCAGGCTTAAGGAAAAGATGATGCGCTTGTGTGAAGCTGTTGCGGGCAACCGTTTTTTGCGGGGATTCATTGTACCGGGCGGTGTCAGGCAGGATATCACTGAGGAGCTGGCAGAGCATATTCATGAGGTCTTGGATGATGTGGCTGATGGCGTGGAAGACCTTTCAGTAATGTTTGCAGAGCAGGAAAATTTCCAGAACCGTATTCAGACTACGGGAATTGTGCGTAACCGGACTGCTGTTGATCTTGCCATGGTAGGTGTTGGCGCCAGGGCCAGTGGTTTTGCCCATGACAGTCGCAGTGATTTTGATTATGGTGTATATAGTGAATTGAATTTTAAGCCTTTTACAAAATCCATGGGAGATGTGGCGGCAAGAATTCTGGTAAGGATAGGTGAGCTTTCAGCATCCTTTGAAATGGTTGATTCCTTGCTGGAGATGCTGAATGGATGCCCCAATGATGACCTGGTAGCTGATATGAAATATGGTGCCGGTGAGGGCTGGGGAATCAGCGAATCGGCCCGTGGCAGTAATTTTCACTATCTGGTCCTTGATGATGCTGGCAAAATTGACAGGCTGTTTGTAAGAAGTGCGTCCTATCCAAATTGGCCGGCACTGACAGTGGCTGTCCAGGGGGATATCATTCCTGATTTTCCGTTGATTAACAAGAGCTTTGAGCTTTGTTATGCCTGCATAGACAGATAAAGGGGAGATGAGTAAAAGCTATGTTTAAGGTTTTGGAACGAATTTTTAGGGACAGGCTTGCTACCGGGAAAATCTCCCTGGCAGGCAGTGACCGTTTCAGGGGTCCTATCGAAGGTAGTACCAGCAGTGAAATTCTTGCCCGGTGCGCTGCATCATGCCCTGTAGCAGCTTTTGATGTTAAGGGTGAGGATTACACCATTGATTATAAAAAATGTATTTTTTGTGGAAGATGTGTAGAAGCCTGTGCCCAAAAGGCAGTGGAGGAATCCCGGGAAGATGGGCTGCATCATAAGCATGAGGATGCCATGCCTTATCTTATTGAGGCTGGCCAAGAGGTGCTTCAGGATGTGCTCAGGGAAAAGCTGGGCAGGTCACTGCATGTGCGGCATTTGGATGCCGGCTCATGTAATGCCTGTGATTTTGAGATGGGAGCAACGGGAAATCCATACTATGATCTCAGCCGTTATGGTGTGCATTTTGTAGCTTCACCACGCCATGCTGATTTGCTGATGGTAACCGGTGTTGTAACACGCAATTTGGAGCAGGCACTTAAAATGAGCTACGATGCCATGCCTGAACCACGGCTGGTCATGGCCTGTGGGGCATGTGCAGCAGGAGGAGAAACCTATGGTGATACCTATGCCATAGTAGGAGCTGCCGATAAGGTAGTGCCAGTTGACCTGTATGTTCCGGGATGTCCGCCAAGGCCATCAGCCATGATTGTGGGCCTTTTGGCGGCAGCTGATATGCTTAAGAAAAAGCTGTAACCAGGTTAAAGAAGGTTATTACTATCTGGTTTGGGCCTATAAATTCATAATGTAAGACGGATTTTGATTTCAGGCAAAATCCGTCTTTTTTTATTGATATGGTAGTGGGCAGGTCAGGGTTTGAATTATCCTGGGCGATTTTCTATGATAAATATTATCATTTACAATTGTTGCTAAATTGTAGTAACCTAGTAAATGGCAGAAAAATTATCATTTTATGATATTGCAATAAATTCAGAGGTGAAGGAAATGTATGATTTATCAGATGAGACTATAATTGATGGTGTACTGGCAGAGTTTTCCAAGCTTGCCGGGATTCCCAGAAAATCAGGCCATGAAAAGGCTGTAAGTGATTATCTGGTTGCCAGATTTAGGGATATTGGCTGCAAGGTGCATCAGGACCATATGTATAATGTGGTGGCAGATTTACCGGCAACTTCCGGAAAGGAAGCCATGCCGTTGACAATCCTCCAGGGACATATGGATATGGTATGTGTGGCTGCTCCAGGTGTGAACTACGATCCACTGACTGACAGCATCAAATTGGTGCGGAGCGACAAATTTTTGTCTGCAGAGGGTACGAGCCTGGGAGCTGATGATGGTATAGGAATAGCTGAAATCATTTATATTATGTCTGAACTGAAGGAGCATGGTCCTTTGCGGGCTGTTGTTACAGTTGATGAGGAAGAGGGGATGACCGGGGCTATAAATTTGGATAAAAAGTTTCTTTCGGATGCCCGGTACCTCATTAACTGTGACTCAGAAAATTATGATGAGCTGACTGTGGGAAGTGCCGGAAGTGTCAATATTGATTTTAACCGGGAGCTTACCTATGTGGCCCCCCAGGGGAATGTAGCTTACAAAATTGCCGTAAGTGGTCTTAAGGGCGGTCATTCAGGGATGGAGATAAATACCGGTCGCGGAAACGCCATACGGACAATGGCTATATTGATGAATGCCCTTGATGAAGCGGGTATTGTATATGAATTAGCCGGCTTTACCGGTGGCAAGGCCCGAAATTCCATACCGGCCCAGGCAGAAATAATTATTACGGCTGCTGTTGAAAAAGAGGTTATCCAGGAGGTCCTGACTGCTGAGAAGGATAGCTTTTTGGCGAAATATGGAGATAATGATGGTGATATTTCCTTGTCACTGGAGGCTGTCAATATGCCGGACAGGGTCATGACTGAAGAGGACCGCAATAGTATAATTCAGCTGATTGTGAGTCTTCACAGTGGGGTGTTCGCCATGTCCCAGGTGGTTCCGGGATTGGTGGAGACATCGGCCAATCTTGGGATGGTGCTTTTGGCTGACAGCGGCAATATCATCAATATAAAATATTTTCCCCGTTCATCAATAGACAGCAAATTGGGTGAGTTTGTCCTTCAGGCTGATATTATGGCCCAGATGGCAGGCTTTACAGCTGTTATCGGCACCCAGTCCCCTGGGTGGAAGGAGCGAAAGGACAGTGCCCTGGCCAGACTGATGCAGGAAGTATTTTGTGAACAAAATAAAAAGCCGATGAAGGTAGAGACAATACATGCCGGATTGGAATGTGGCTGGCATCTGAACAAAAATCCTCAGCTTGATATTGTATCGATAGGAGTCACAACCCATGATATACATAGTCCTGAGGAACGCCTGGAATTGTGGAGCATCGTTCCGCAGGTGAAGCTTATTGCAGAAACACTGAAACGAATAGAACAGGTGTAAATTACCGGTAGAATACAGGAGCCTGGAGAACATACTGTATATGAAAAAATATTTTTGGATAATTTTAGGTACAATAAATCTAATATTGGGAACTATTGGCATTGTGCTGCCGATTTTGCCAACTGTGCCCTTTTATTTGGTTACATTTTATTGTTATGCCCGTGGCTCAAGAAAGCTGCAGAAATGGTTTATGCGTACCAATGTCTATAAGAACAATTTGCGGCCATTTATAAAGCAGCGGGGAATGACTATGGGGGCCAAAATCAAGCTGATAAGTACAGTTACGGTATTGATGGGTGTTGGCTTTTACATGATGGAAGGCACAACGGCAGGGAGGATTGTTCTCGTCATTGTATGGCTGGTCCATTTGTATATTGTTTTTATGCGCATGAAAACCATAAAGGAACAACAATAAAATTAAATGTCTGAGTATCTTATGGATGCACAAAAGTTTACAATTTTAATATAAAATATTACACAACCTCAAAATATTCTTATTTTTTATTTTGGGAAGGATGTTTTAAAAAATATATAGTAAATGGGATAAACACATGGTATAATGACGATATGCAGATGGGGAATCCTTAATATTATTTTTTATGGAGTGATATTATGTTTAAAGAATTAGCTTATTATGACGGAAAAATCGGTACACCTGATGAGGTCATGATTCCTTTTAATGATCGTTCACATTTCTTTGGGGATGGTGTTTATGAGGCTACAGCTGCCGGCAACCATGTACCATATCTTATTGACGACCATCTGGACAGATTTTACAGCAGTGCTGCTGCCTTGGACATTAATATTCCAATGGAAAAGGCTGAGCTCAAGAAATTACTTCAGGACCTGGTAAAACAGGTAGAGGGAAATACCCATTTCGTTTATTGGCAGGTTACCCGTGGTGTAGCACCTCGGGGACATATATACGGTGAAGGCATGGTTGGCAAGCTCTGGGTTTATATCCGTCCATCCAAGATCGGTGATCCGGAGACAGCAATTAAGCTGAAGACCAGACCTGACCTGAGATTTGAGTATGGTAATATCAAGACACTGAATCTTTTGCCAGCAGTTCTGTATTCGGAAGAGGCTTCACGGGATGGTGTCCATGAGACTGTACTTCATAGGAATGGTGTTGTCACTGAGTGTGCTCACAGCAACATTTCCATTATCAAGGATGGATATCTGATCTCTCATCCAAATGATCAGTACATACTCCGTGGTATTGCCAAAACCCATATGATTCAGGCCTGCTATCGTCTGGGAATACCTGTTTTGGAGAGGGAATATACCTTGGAGGAATTGATGGATGCAGATGAGATTTTAGTAACTTCATCTTCCAACTTTATTTTGTTTGCCGATACTGTGGATGGCAAGAAGGCAGGCAATAAGGATCCTGAAACCAGGAATCGTCTCAAGGATGAGCTGGTCAGGGAATATTTTGCCTATACCGGCCGCACCACATTAAATGATTAAATGATATTATTGGGAATATGGTTGAGCAATGGGGCTCAGAGATAACTCAGGGCAAGATGTCTTCTTCCCGAATAAGGAAGGAAAGCCGAAGAATGATTCATCTTTGGGACAGCACAACTGTAATCCGATGCGTTGAAGCACAAAGGGTCAATATCTGCACTATGTAGAGAATTGGCCCTTATTTTGTATATTGGAGGATTATTATGAATGCAGTTGATTTGAATTGTGATTTAGGCGAGAGCTTTGGTTGTTATACCATTGGTATGGACGAGGCAGTTATTCCGTATGTAACATCTGTAAATATAGCCTGTGGCTGGCATGCCGGGGATCCCCTAATTATGGAAAAAACTGTAGCCTTGGCCAAAAAAAATGGTGTGGCAGTTGGTGCTCACCCCGGTTTTCCTGACCTTATGGGATTTGGACGAAGACCTATGACGGTAACTCCTTCTGAAGCTGGTGCTTATGTAAAATATCAGATTGGCGCCTTGATGGCCTTTGTCAGAGGACAGGGGCTGGAGCTTCAGCATGTAAAGCCTCACGGGGCACTCTATAATATGGCTGCCAAGGACGAGGCTTTGGCTGCAGGTATTTGTGAGGCTGTTGCCTCTGTAGACAAAAATTTAATTTTTATGGGACTGGCAGGTTCTGTTATGCTGAAGGCCGCCGAGGAAAAGGGCCTGAGAGTTGCCAGCGAGGTTTTTGCTGACAGGGCTTATAATGATGATGGTTCATTGGTCAGCCGTAAGCTGCCGGGAGCAGTTATTCATGATCCTGCTGTTGCAGTCAGTCGGGCTGTAAAAATGGCCAAGGAGGGCAAGGTTGTCAGTATTAATGGGAAGGAGATTTCCATCAGGGCTGACAGCATATGTGTTCATGGAGATAATGCCCAGGCAGTGGAGCTGGTCAGCAAAATCAGAAATGCCCTTGTGGAAGCGGGAATTGAACTGAAAAATCTCAGATAATGCCGGAGGCTATTTATATGACAGATGTAAAAATCCTTATTAATGGCGATAAAGCTGTATCAGTTGAATTCGGACAGGAAATCAGCCTTCATATCAATCATAAGGTTACAGCACTGAAAACAGTGCTGGAATCTGAAAAAATCACCGGTATAGAGGAGCTGATACCTACCTATTGTTCGCTGCTGATAATTTATGATCCCTTGATTTTGGATTATGATACCTTGAAGGATAAATTGAATTTACTGCTGGACAAGCTGGATTCCGTGTCATTACCGGAAAAAAGGGTTATTGAAATACCGGTAGCCTATGGTGGTGAATATGGTCCTGATCTTTCAGAGGTTGCGGCTCTTCACAATATGACACCTGAGGAGGTCATCCGCCTTCATGCTGCGCCTGAATACCCCATATATATGTTGGGGTTTGTGGCAGGATTTCCCTATTTGGGCGGAATGAACAAGGCTATTGCCACTCCCAGGAAAAAAACTCCGCGGCTTAGGATTGTCAGTGGCAGTGTTGGAATTGCCGGTGAACAGACAGGAATATATTCTGTGGAATCTCCTGGTGGTTGGCAGATCATTGGGCGTACACCCCTTAAGCTGTATGATGCCACCAGAGAAAAGCCGGTGTTGCTGGAGGCTGGTCAATATATCAGGTTCAAACCAATATCAGATGATGAATTTAAGGCGATGATGGAATGAGTATTAAAATTTTAAATGGTGGTCTGATGACTACTGTACAGGATATGGGCCGATTTGGATACCAGGCCAGTGGTATGCAGGTATCTGGTGTTATGGATGTGTATTCTGCATCAATCGCCAATACTTTGGTAGGAAATGATGTGAGGGCAGCAGTGCTGGAAACTACCTTTCTGGGGCCGGAGCTTGAAATCATGGATTCCTGTCTGATAGCTGTTGCCGGTGGGTTACCTGAGCTTATGGTGGATGGCCAAAAGGTGGAATGCTATAAGGCATTACGGTTGAATAAAGGTCAAAAACTGAGATGTGGTGGCATGTCTCAGGGAATCAGAAGCTATATTGCTGTCGCCGGTGGTTTTTCTGTTCCGGAGATTCTGGAAAGCCGGTCAACCAATTTAAAATTGGGGATTGGTGGTCTGGAGGGCAGGCAATTGGCTGCCGGAGATATACTGGCCATAGGTGAACCCTCCGATTTTGCCAAAGCCATACTTGCCGGAAAGGCAATGCCGGGCAGCTGCAGACCTGTTACAGGGCAGGGTGATGTCACTGAGCTACGTGTTGTACTTGGCCCTCAGGATAATTATTTTTCAAGTACTACCATTAATGAAGTATTCGCCCAGGGGATATACACCGTATCAAATAATTCAGACCGCATGGGCTATAGGCTGGAGGGAGAACCTGTTAAATGGGAAAATGACAAGGACATGATAACCGATGGTATTGTTTTTGGCTCGGTACAGATTCCCCCAAATGGTCAGCCTATAATCATGATGGCTGATCACCAGACTACCGGTGGTTACCCGAAGATAGCAACTGTTATAAGTGCTGATTTGCCTGTGCTGGCTCAATGCACACCTGGGACGAGGGTTCATTTCAGCATAGTTACTGTACAGGAAGCCCAAAGGATTTATAGGGAGTTTGTATCAGGGCTAAATAACAGGCTGGAAAATATAAAACGCTCCCCGGTGGGGAAAAACAAGGTTGTAAACTATGAGCTAAAGGTTAACGGACAGCTGTTTCAGGTGTCTGTAGAGGAAATGTGAGCAGGAGGTGTCCGTAAATGTCAGATTATGGAAATATGCGGCCAGAGGATATTTGGCTGAAAATTAGAGAGGGAGAAATAACAGGTCAGACCTCTGGGATGGCCAATGGTTATGCCCAGGCAAACCTGGTAATTCTTCCGGAAAAATATGCCGCTGATTTTGAGGAATTTGCCAAAAAGAATCCTAAGCCTTGTCCTATTCTTGAAATAATGCGAGGTACAAAATTTGTAAAGGATATGGGTGAGGGAGCCAATATTCTGACTGATATACCTAAGTATCGTATTTTTGAAAATGGTGTGCTTGTCAAAGAGGTGACTGATGCTACTCCGTATTGGCAGGATGATTTTGTGGTATTTCTGATTGGCTGCAGCTTTTCCTTTGAGGAGGCATTGATGGAATCCCATATAGATATACGCCATATTTCGATGGGGTGTAATGTACCGATGTTCAAAACAACTACCATGTGCGAACCTGCAGGAATTTTTGAAGGGGAGCTGGTAGTCAGCATGCGGCCGATGTCACCTAAAAATGCCATGATGGCTGATGCCATAACAAGCCGTTTCCCTAATGTTCATGGTGCACCGGTAAACATTGGACACCCGGAAAAGCTGGGAATAAAGGATTTGTTCAAGCCGGATTATGGAGATCCGGTCAAGTTCCAGCCAGGAGAAATACCTGTATTTTGGGCTTGTGGTGTGACGCCGCAGGCTGTAATCGAACATGCCAAGCTGCCTCTGGTTATTACCCATGCTCCTGGATGTATGTTTATCACCAACAAGCTCAATTCTGAAATTAACGATTTTCTTGAATCAAAGAAGTGAAATGGGGAGGAATGATTATGTCCTTTTTTGCTGAATTAGATAATATTATGAGAGAGGATCCGGGAAATAGGGGGCTGATACCTTCTCTGCCTGCTAATCCTGTTGATAAACTTGATGCTGCGTTAAATGGCGTTTCACGGGTGGTATTGCTTACCGGTTTTCCTGTAAAGCTGGAGGAGGGGGCTTTCATCGGTGAGACTGACGGTCCAATAGGTACGGCCAATATTGCCGCTTCCTTTGAAAGGCTTGGTATTGATGTATTACCGCTTACTGATGAAGAAGGTCTGAAGCCCTTTGCCGCTGCCTTACGGGCAATAGGCTGCAAGTCTGAGCCGATATGCGTGCCGGCCAAAGACACTGAAGCCTTTATACGCCGCACACTGGATGATTTTGCGCCTACCCATCTTATTACCCTGGAACGGCCGGGGAAGGCCAGGGATGGTCATTATCATAATATGGGGGGAGCAGTAATTGATGATATGCTTGCAGATACCACCTGTATAATTGATGAGGCCAGGAAGCGGGGCGTTGTCACCATTTCTGTGGGAGATGGCGGCAATGAAATAGGTATGGGGTCCCTGCGCAAAACCATTGAGGCCAAGGTTCCTCATGGAGTGGAGATATGCGCTTCGGAGTGTGCTGAAATATCCGTTGTGAGTGGCGTTTCCAACTGGTGGGGCTGGGGCATCAGTGCCTTGCTGTCATTAAAGCATGGAATAGACCTGATGACCGATGAATCCATGGAAATGAAGGTCATCAAGGCTGTGGTTAAGGCCGGTAGTGTAGATGGCTGTACCAAGGCAAATGATATTACAGTGGATAATTTATCCATGAAGGTACATATGGATATATTAAACAAGGTGCGTCATATCCTTAGACGGGAAATGGTCAATTAATATTTTAGTTATATGTATTATTAAAAAAGGGGTTACTGAGGTAATCCCTTTTATGGTGCATCCTTGTTTGCATGGGATACTGTTGCTATGGTATAATTATCGTTGTGTTTGTATTAGTGAAATGAGACTTATTCAACAGTGGATATGTATTATTATTGCTGGAGCTTGGTCGAATTTACCCAGAGCCGATGAATAAAAGTCTTTCAGTACCTTTTAGAGGGATGAGGCACTGATATTCTATGGCATCTGATGAATCTATATCAATATATGATTTGGATGGTGATAAAATGAAGGTAACCAAAAAAGACATGGAAAATGTTGCAGTATTGTCCCGTCTGGCAATTCCTGCAGATAAGGAAGCCCAGTATACCCAGCAGCTCAATGATGTTCTGGAGTATTTTGACAATCTGAGTGCTGTTCCTACTGATGACATCAAACCTTTGGCACATGTATTACCTGTCAGCAATGTATTTCGCGAGGATGTGGTCAAGGAATCACTGGATCGTGAGTTGGCTTTGTCCAATGCACCGCTAAAGGAAGATGGCTATTTTAAGGTTCCAAAGGTTTTGGAAGATTAATGGGAGGCAATACTGTGAAATTATTTGAACAGCCGGCACATGTCCTTCATGACATGCTTGTCAATAAAGAAATAACCTCATTGGAGCTTACAGAAGCAGTTTTGGCCCGCATTGATGAGGTGGAGGGGGATGTGAAGGCATATCTGACCATTACCCGTGATGAAGCAATTGCTCAGGCAAAGGCTGCAGATGAAAAAATTGCCAGGGGTGAAAAGATTTCCTTTTTGGAGGGTATTCCCGGAGCTATCAAGGATAATATCTGTACCAAGGGAATAAAGACCACCTGTGCATCAAAAATATTGCAGAATTTCGTTGCACCATATGACGCAACGGTTATGACTAAAATTAAGGAGCAGAACACCGTTATCATCGGCAAGGCCAATATGGATGAATTTGCCATGGGTGGTTCTACTGAGAATTCAGCTTTTCAGAAGACCGGAAATCCATGGAATACCCAGTGTGTACCAGGTGGTTCTTC
>NZ_JAILFV010000020.1 GCF_024697385.1 Anaerovibrio sp. | reverse complement strand
GCCAGCCTCATCCATAAGAGGTGATGCCTTGATTATATCACGCAGGTGGGTACGCAAATCCAATAAAAGCTCCGGATTATTCCCCAAAGCCGTTGCAATATCCACATATTCTTCGGAGTCCTGAGCCGCCATATCTCCAAGACCGGCATTCATAAGCATGCTATACCCGAAGCGCTGACCACGGCTCTCCCCATACATGCTGACCACCGGCACTCCCATATACAGTGCCTCAAAAGTAGTCATCCCACCAGTATAAGGGAATGTATCAAGGGCAATATCCATATCAGCATATTGTTCGAGGTAATCCTCACTGAACCCCCGCAATATCAGCCGGTCAGCAGGTATACCACATCTTTCCAGGCGTTCCTCAGTATATTTGATACCCTCTGCACTGTCAAACAGCTTATGCTTAAGGAATAATTTGCTGTTTGGAACTCCTGCCAAAAGCCTGCTCCAAAGAACCAGCATATCATCTGTAACCTTGCTGAAATTATTGAAGCACCCAAAGGTTATATATCCATTATGCTTATATGGTGACTCTGAAACCTCAGGCATTGTACGGTATGGATGAAAGCAGAAATGACTGCCCCTGATTTTCAGCAATTTTTCAACATAGGCACTTTGTCGTGTAAAAGGAGTACAAAACTCATCCCCAAGGACATAATCAACAGCAGACATACCAGTACTGCCTACCCAGCCTATGGCTGATATCTGCAGCTTAGCCGGTCTCCAGGCCAATACCGGGAGCATGTTCCCCTTGGTATGGCCCCCCAGATCAACCAAGATATCAATCTCATCAATATAAATCTGTTTGGCAATGGACTTAAAGGACCAGTCCTTCACCTGCCGCCAGACATCAGCATGCTTACGCAGGGCAGCAGTCAACTTATCCGACTCAGCATTACCTGCATAACAGAACAACTGAAAACTGTTTTTATCCGCCCGGGTTATCAGTGGCCACAGCAGTGCTCCCACCGGATGCCTTAGAAAATCACTGGATAAATATCCCACCCGAAGTCTTTCATGCTGCCATGGCTTGTCAGCATAAGGTACAAGTCCTCCCGAATACAGCAGATCTTCATACCCTTTGTAAAGTAAGCGCCAAAAATCCCCGTCTGTCCCGGATAATGATGCAGCGGCAAAAATAGCATTGCTATATTCCACCAGCTTATTCTTCAAGCTATCCTCAGCATTGACAGCCTGTAAAAAACTTTCCACAGCTTTATCAGGCTCTCCAATAATGCTATAGGCCTGGCCCAGCATACTGTAAACATCCCCCAAAAGATCAGGTTCGTCCTGGCAGCCTTCCTCAACCAGGCGGTTCAAAATGGCAATTTCACCTATTGTATCACCTGAGGAACGCTTGATATAGGCACTTAAAAGATGTACCTTCGAAACTTCACTGCCATCGGCAGCAAGGAGCTTTTCAACAATATTTTCAGCTTCAAGGAAACGAGCCGACTTCCAAAATCCAAGAGCTTCCTTGTACATGGCCCAACACTCTTTGGTCATTACTGCCATAGCAATCCCCCACAACTACAATTTATTCTACTATATAATATAATTTCAAATATAAAATTTTACAATCCTTTTCTATACGCCCCAAAACAAAAATATACGGAAAGCCCCCTTACCGACAGGTGCTTTCCGCAATTTGTCCACTTTCACATTTTACTCCATTGGATATTTACTGCAGAAGGCTGATTACATTGGATGAATTCTGATTGGCCTGACTAAGCATTGCCTGAGCCGCCTGAAGCAAAACATTATCCTTGGTATATGCCGTCATTTCCTTGGCCATATTTGAATCCCTGATAACACTTTCCGCAGAAGTGATGTTCTCTGATGCAGTGATAATATTATCATTGGTATATTCCAGCCTGCTGGACAAAGCACCAATCTTGGTGAGCTGATTCAAGGCCCTGTCGATGGATTTATCCAGCTGGGCAATAGCATTTTCCGCATCCCCCTGGGTCTGCACACTGATATTTTTACCATCCTTATCCTGAAGCCCCAGAGATTGGGCATCAGCATTGGAAAAGACTGCATGTATGTTCTGTGCGGCCTTGGTACCAATCTGGAAGAACAGGCCACCCCTTATATCAAGGTATTCCATCGGCCAATTCACCTGCAGGCCATTGATAAAGGTATAACTGCTGTCAGGATTGGTCCAGAATTTCACCGAACCGCCCTCCGGTACAACAGACTCGGCAGTCTTGTCCACCCTGCTCACTCCGGCATCACGGCCTGTAATAGCACCGGTATCCTTGTTAGGCAGGATGATATTACAATAATCCTTTAAAAACTTGGTACCATTCCCTGCAGCAGCCTCATCGGCAGCCATCTGGGCCTTCATATCAGCAAATGTTGGGAACTTCCCCTTGGTAGCTGCACTGACAGCCGCATCTATCCTTGCCGTAGTCATATTACCAGTGCCGCTGGCCAAAGACTGCATAAACTGGCTCAAACCTTGCTCAGCAGAAAATCCTCCCTGTGCCGCCATGTAGCGGAACATGACGTAACCTGCAGCATAATCATTTTCGCCTGAAGCACTGGTATTGGTACCCAGAGTGGAGGCAATTGACTGGCTGTCCGCCAGAGACTGGATAGTGGTCATGCGCTGATCATCTATACCATGTACAACCTCTGCAGAGCCTTCCTTTATACAGGCATACAGACCATTTGCTCCAGTAAAGCCTTCTATCCTGGCTGACATCACGGCATGAGTCATCTCATGGGCAATAGTACGGTCCAGATAAGCCGAACCGGCAGTGGTACTGGCACCATTCACATCACCATCCACCAGGTCAGCATAATATTTCATATTAACCGACAGTTTCAATCCGGTAGTAACTCCGGATGAGTTAATGGTGGAAGTAACCCACGCCAGATTGGTGTTATCCTCATTGACAAATACCACGTCCATTTCCTTGACACTGGGATCACCTGCTTCAAAGGTCAAACCGGTAGAACGGGTAATTAAATCCATACTGTTGGATAGCCACTCAGTATTAAGGGCTGCCATAATGGTCTGTTCCTTGCTGTAGGTATGGTCAGCTGCCCCGTCAAAAATATACTTGCCATTGAAGGTGACCAGTGAATTATCATTGAGCTGGTCAATATGCTGATCCAGCTCCTTTTGGATGATGGCACGGTCCGAATCGGTATTGGTATCGTTGGCAGCATCTATGGCCTTTTCCTTCATGGTCCGCATAATAGCCACAGAATTGGACAGCACACCATCCGCTACCTTCAGCAGGCTTTGGGCATTTTGGGCATTTTTGCTGTCCTGGTCCAGGCTCCGTATCTGAGATCTCATTTTCTCAGAAATGCTGTATTCAGAGGCCCCGTCCCCGGCACCGTTTATTTTCATACCGGAAGCAACCTTCTTGAGGCTTTTACCCAGGGCATTACTGTTTTTGTTGGTTTCGCCCAAAATGGTCATAGCAGAAATATTATTGTATATAACCATGCTCATAGCTTCTCACCCTACCCCTTTAAATATATGTCATAACGCCATTGATCAAATTTTTCTTCTACAGAAGAAATCCTCATCATAAATCATTTTGCAGTTCAAGCTCAGCTGCAATCAAAGCCTTGGACACAGTCACATCCATATCATAATATGAATATGTCCCCAAGCGGCCGCCAAAAATCACATCTCCCAGCTTATCTGCCTCCTGCTTATACCGTGCGTACAGTTTGCTGTTTTTTTCATCATTCACCGGATAATAAGGCTCATCACCAGGATGCCATTCCGAAGAATATTCCCTGGATATCACCGTATTGGGCAAGTCATTCCCCGCCTCATCCTTGCCAAATTCAAACCATTTATGCTCTATAATCCTGGTCCATGGATTTTCCCGGTCAGTATAATTCACCGCCGCATTACCCTGGAAATTCGGTATATCCAGCTGCTCATTTTCAAAGCGGACAGAACGGTATTCCAAAGTCCCCAGCTTATAATCAAAAAATTCATCAATTGGTCCGGTATAAATGATTTTGTCTGCCAAATTATCATACTCACTCTTATTCTGTAGATAATCAACTCCCAGTCGCACCTCTATGCCATCCAGCATTTTTTCAATCAGCTTGGTATAGCCACCAATAGGAATCCCCTGATAAAGGGCATTAAAGTAATTGTTATCATAGGTATACCTGACAGGAAGCCGCCTGATGATAAACGCCGGCAGTTCACTGCAGTCCCTGCCCCATTGTTTTTCAGTATATCCCTTGATGAGCTTTTCAAAGATATCCCTTCCCACCAGGGAAATAGCCTGTTCCTCCAGGTTTCTTGGTTCCCCCTTGATTTCCTGGCGCTGCTTCGCTATAACATCCGCTGCTTCCTGGGGAGTCACCACCCCCCACATTTTATTGAAGGTATACATGTTAAAGGGCAGTGAATAAATCTCCCCTTTATAATTCGCCACAGGCGAATTGGTAAATCTGTTGAAATCCGCAAATTGATTTATGTATTCCCACACCGCTTTATCATTGGTATGAAATATATGAGCCCCGTATTTATGCACATTGATTCCGGCGATATTTTCCGTATAAATATTACCACCTATATTATTTCGCCGTTCAAGCACCAATACCCTTTTTCCTTTTTGAGCAGCCTGCTGGGCAAATACCGCTCCAAACAGACCTGAACCAACTATTAAATAATTGTATTGCATAGAATGTTCCTCTCTTTTGATTTTAAATATCAAACAAGCTGCCATAATCACTGCGATCATCCAGCACTAAATCTATATATACAACTTTTTCCTTTTTATTCACACGATAAACCAGCCACAAATGAGGCCAAAAGGGAATTAATCTATACATAGATGGCAGATACTTCAGTCTATGTGCCCCACGCTCAGGCAAACTTTCCAAAGATTCTCTGCTACTGATAAACTCATCAATGAACTTCCCCCCCAAATCCTCATCCTGCATAATAGTCAACTCAGCAGCCTTGGCTACCAACTGTTCTTTGGCACTTGGCGAAACATTTACCGTATATTTCATTTCTTAGCCGCCTCTTTTACAGCCTGTCGCATCATCTCCACGACATCATCGCAGGAATAATCCGGCACTCCATCACGCCGTGCTTCTTCTATGCCTAATAGTTCTTCCCGAAGGGAAAAAGATGCCTCGCGACGATTGTAGTTATCTATATCCATGACAACCAGATCACCCTTACCGTTCTTAGTCAAATAAACTGGTGCAGCTGACTCTCGACAAAGCTTTGCAATACCATTATAATCCTGCCGTATAGCCGCTGATGGCTTTATTATGGTTTTCATATCTCTCGCCCCCAACATAGCAATATTTATATAATATTTGTATATAATTATACTATATGGACATATTGAGGTACAGAAAAACCTCACCCAACAGCTAAAAAAGATAAAAAACAAAATTAAAATTATTAAAATGATCACTAATAAATTTGTTTTGATGGTAACATAGATGGCATGCAACTATTACTTCGCATAATCCACCAGCAAAATGATAGCATCGTCAGGTTTATCCATTACGATTATTTACGCATCCCGATGTTGATTTAATCGCATATACATGATATGCCTCGATCAAACGTAAGCGTCAAAAAACTTCTTTGTACTAAAAAAATATGACCAGGCCATCCAGCCTGGTCTTGTAATTGATACCTGTGACAAAATCCGCCCCATAAATGAGGAAGCATGGACTTATCCAGTATATATGTTGGGATTTTAATAACCGTTTGGCAATAAATCCTATAACCGAATAATTCACCCCACGTCGGCAATAATCTCACCATCCTTGCGGGCTATTTCCCAAATCAATGGACTATTATTTTTGACAAAAACTGTAAGTTTTATTAATTCATCTTCAGTAACCCCCATGCATTTTGTACATACTACACTCGGCAATAAAAATTCAGCCTGGTCAAACCCTTTTTCAGTAGGACGCTCCATATGAACAATAATACTTTCACCGTTTGTAAAGGACGAATTCATGTCAATTATACCGACTCAATATGCTCAGACAAAGCTTTAAAAAAGTCTTCACTCCATAATTTAAGTTTCTCATCAGCCTTAATAAATTTTCTTACGTCCTGTCTAGCCTGCTCATAATCTACAGAAGCAAATCGTTCTGACAGCATTGTCTTCAAAACCTGCAAAGTTAATGTATCATTACTATCCCAATGCCCTGTCTGTTCCATTCTTTTCTGCAAATGATATAAATTCACCTTTATTCTATTAGTTATATACCATACAAAATCATAAAAGTCGCGCCCCTTTACCCTATTTTTCCAATTTCTGCACAGAACTGCGTGCAGTTTCCCAGCGAATAGAGAAGGCGAATCATATAAACGCACCATAAAAGGAACCGGACGGAGACCATATTTATTTTCATGTGTAGCCCCTTCTGGAGGATTGGTGTCTATCTCAACTTTAATCTTAACCTGCTCATGTGGGTCTATCCCGGGGAATCTCCGTTCTTCCCTATCCCATATCGTGACCAATTGAATCAGGGTTTCACCTTTTATAAACGCAGACTGCACATCAGATTGTCTTGACTTAATCTTCTCAGATACCGACATTTCCAAGCCATGGCTGGCCAAAGCTTCCTCCATGTAAGAAAGATACTTCTCCAAAGAAAAGCTTGGAT
>NZ_JAILFV010000163.1 GCF_024697385.1 Anaerovibrio sp. | reverse complement strand
TTCCAATTAGCGTTTCAACGCGCTGGGATATATGCTCGCCAGCTGTTGTAGTTTGTTTTCCCCCACCTAAAGAGGAAGGGGACATCTTAAAGCTCGTTATAATTTGTAGTCGCAGCTACATCAGTTATATGCTGTAAGCGCTGATTTACTTCCTTCTGAATTATCTCCCTATCTGTATCAGTATTTGTATCATTAGCAGCATCAATTGCCTTTTCCTTTAAATATCGTAAATTTTGTACAATATCATCCACTGCGCCACCAGCAATGGCGGCAAGATTGTTACCAGTTTGAACATTTTGAATATCCTGCTGCAAAGACCGTTTCATGACAGACATTTTCTTGGCTATCGCGTAGCCGGAAGCATCATCCTTAGCACTATTTATTTTTATCCCAGAAGCCACTTTTTCCAGATTACTGGCCATCTTTTTATCATTTTTTTCAGTGTATTATAAGTATTTAAAGCAGCCACATTAGAGGCAACTACCAAAGCCATAACTACTCCCCCTAAGCACTAAACATCGATTGTATCAGGACTAATTTAGCAAATATTTTTTTTAAAGTGTTGTACTCTGAGTCCAATATTCCAAAATATAAAAGAGCTGCATACGCAGCTCTAAAATCACCTCAAAATTTAGAAAAATTTTGCTATGAATGTATTATTTTTTACAGTATATACCGTCATGGCTTCATCTAAAAGGTAACCGTTCTCTACCTTTAAATACTGGCTATCTGCCATACCACTGCACCTTTGAAACCCACTGACAGGGTTATAGACAATTGCCCAGGCGTTGGTATTGTCCACCAAGTCGTTTCCACCTTTAACAAGGACACTGGTCAGAATAGGTATAATATCCAAATTGCCATCTCCATTAATATCCATAAAAACAATATCCCCTTCCATGGAATTAGGATTATCATAGTTATGAATAGCCGGTGGCTGATAGGAAAAGGAATAGGTCGATGCGTGCCCCTTGTTATCTGACAGTTGCACATTGAATTGATTGCCGGTATTGGTGGCAATAACGGTTACATTGGCATCATTAATGTTTACTGTTTTCTGCCTGGTAGTTCCCTCAGCAACATGAAGAGGCCTACTATCCATAGTCTGACTCAGCCCAGACTTTGCCACTCCTCCTTTATCCAACGGCATATTAGCCTCATTCTGTCCAACTGAATTAACCTTATTATCCGAGTTTTCAGCCAAAGCGCCTGTGGATTCCCCACCAGTACTTATTTCAGCATTATTTGTCTTGACCTTATCCCCCTGCTCCCCTGCGTACTGATACCATAAACCGCCTACGGCAACCACCAACAGGATAAATACTAATATCCCTATAAAATTCGCCCTTTTCGGAGTTTTTAGCAAAGCGTTTAGCATTGCCTCAGCATTTTGGTATCGGTCTGCCGGATCAAAGGACATTGCCTTTTCGATAATCTTTTTTTCATGAGCTGACATAGGAATACTTGATAAAAGTGTGGCCAGAGTTTGCCCCAGTGAATAAATATCTGATCGCTGATCTGTACTCTGATAGCCAAACTGCTCCGGCGGCGCATATCGTCTTGTTCCCAATATCTCCGTATCATACTGATTGTGCTTTTTGTTCATACGGGCAATGCCAAAATCTATCAGATAAGGCTTCATATCATTCCCCAGAATAATATGCTCCGGTTTAATATCCCGATGAATAATACCTGCAGAATGAATTTCCCTCAATACAGGTAATATCCCTTTTAACAATTCCGTTATGGTAAAATTAGGTATGGTTAAAATTCCTGCAGACAATTTTTCCAGGGAAATTCCTTCAATATAATCTTCAATAACAATGGTTCTGCCTGCATAAAGAACATATAAAATATGCGGTATTCCCGGGATATCCATTTCCTTCAGTTTAGCGAATATTTCCTTTTTATTCTCCCGGTATTCACGGCGAATAAACAGCATATTGTCTTTTTTCCTTTTTATTAAATAAACTATTCCGTATTCATTATCGGAAAGCTGCTTCACTGTTGTGAAGCTTTCATTTATAAATTCAAGGGCAGACATTTAATCATCTCCTATAATTAATTTTATAGAAATCTTTTTACCCATACAACCAAATTTTAAAAATTGGACTCATAGTACAAGATTTATTGCCTGCACTATGGCACAATTATAATAGTAATGTTTCGGGAGTGAATTATAGCATATGGTAAAAACGAATTCTTTACTTTCTGAATTAATTGAGAAAAATGATTTAAAAACTTTTTTAGAGGAACACCAGGAAGATTTTATCAATATCTCTCCTTCAGATTACCTGAAATCCCTGGCAGATAAATATGATATTTCCATGGCAGAAATCGCCCGCACAGCGAATTTAGGAGATTATATATATAAAATTTTTCGTGGTGAACGAAAAGCAAGCCGTGACATTCTGATTTGTATATGTCTTGCAATCAAGGTCAGCCTGGAAGAGCTTCAATTGCTATTACGGCTATCCCAATACTATACCCTGGATGTAAAAAATGAGCGTGATGCGGTAATTCTGTATGGCATAAAAAATAAATCATCTTTATTGGAAATTAATAATATGCTATATGAACTAAAATTAGACCTGCTGATAGGGGAACGAGATCATTGACCACTTATAGAAAGCTAAAGGAAAGATGCTCCATGGGTTTATAAAAATAGCCTCTGGCGCATCCTTTTTAATATCCTATTCCTGTCTGCAAGGGAATAGATATTTTTTACCTGGATGCAATGTGTTTCCTTGACATTAAACTTTATAATTTGTTATAATAGCTATTGCTATGGAGAGGTGTCCGAGTGGTTTAAGGAGCTGGTCTTGAAAACCAGTGATGCTTAACGGCACCGTGGGTTCGAATCCCACCCTCTCCGCCATATAAATATGGAGTGGTACTCAAGAGGCTGAAGAGGACGGTTTGCTAAATCGTTAGGGTCGCAAGGCCGCGAGGGTTCGAACCCCTCCCACTCCGCCATTTATCAAGTCGCGTAAAGCGGCTTTTTTTATTGCTGATAATCAATGAAAGCCATCATGGCCACAGTATCGTAAAAAAAATTCAGTGGGAATATCCTCCCACTGAACAAGTCACATATTATTTATTATCTGTCAAGGTAAAAATGGCAATTTCCGGCGGGCATCCAAAACGGAACGGAAACCAGCTTCCATTCCCCGAATGAACATATCCTACCGTTTTGCCTACATGATATATTCCCCGCAGATACTTAAAGACCGGTGGCACCAATGGTATGCCAAACAAACCTAGCTGCCCGCCATGAGTATGTCCTGATAATACAAGCTGCACACCATATTTTTCAGCTGGATCAATAAAATCAGGATGATGTGCCAACAGTACCTTGACTGATTTTTCCGGAATTCCCTTCAAGGCTGTATCAGCATACTTATCCCGCAAAAAATCAAATTCATCCCTCTTAATTGGGTAATCAACTCCTGCCATATAAATTGGCAAGCTGCTACCAACAATATATTCCACAGAATTCACCAGGTATCTGATACGGGTCCTGGCTATCGCCATATCAATAGCCTGAATCCCCCGCAAATGCTCATGATTGCCACGACAATAAACTATACCATATTTAAATCGGTCAACATATGTATCAATCAGACTTGCTGCCTTAAAATTTATTCTTTTATCATCAAATAGATCACCTGTAATAACCAATATATCGCATCCCAGAGCTGCAGTTTTCTCCATGAGATTTTCCAAATCATCCAAGGACATAAAAGGCCCTAAATGGATGTCACTTAGTTGGGCAATGGAAAATCCCCGGATATCATCCGGTATCCCGGCAACGGGAATATCAAATTTACGCACCACAGTGTTATTTTTTTCAATAAGTCCACCATATAATGCCACTGCAGCTGCTGAGGCAGGCAATAGTATGGAGCCCCTTAAAAAACTGCGCCTGCTTTTATCTTCAGGAATTGACAACATTTTTTTCTGCCCCCAGGCAAAAAGCAGCCGCACCATTACCAGCAAGTCGAAAACCAACTGCCCCATAAAGCTGATGCAGGCAAAATGCAGTAATATTCCACTGAATAAATTGCCATGCCCTATACTATAGCCCACTACCATGCCCAAGATTAACAATATATCAAAATACAATATTCCCCTTGATATTAATCTGTACCTCTCTGGTGGAAACAGCACTCCAACACATTTTTGCGTAATAATAATTATACTGGTCAAAATAATGAGTAAAAGTAAGAAAAAAATAAGCATTATATACCTCTAACATCTCTGCAATTATCCATACATTCTTCACAATGTGAAAATTATACCATATAAATATGAAAAAAATCATAAAAAGAAAAACTCCCGGCAAATATTTCCCTCACCTCCCCATGGCATCCGAAGTTATGGCCAGAGGCCATCATCTAACCATTTCAACATAACAAAAATAACCAGTGCAAATAGCACTGGTTATTCAATACATATCAGCTATGTTATACTAAATTTTAAAATTTAAACTTACGGAGTTCACGCTTCAGTTCTTCTGCCAATTCAGAGAGATTGCGATTTGATGCCGCAATTTCTTCCATGGTAGCAGACTGCTCCTCAGTTGCCGAGGAGATAGCATCTATACTGCTGGTAACAGACTCCGTAACACGCTCAACCTCTTCAGCAGAATTCAAAACAGCATTGCTGGAATCAGCCGTAGCATTGGCAGCCTTTGCAGCCTCATGAATAAGTGAGTCCACTTCCTTGACATTTGAAACAATCTGCTGGAACTGTTTTCCTGCCTCAGCAACGACCTCACTGCCAGTCTTAACAGCTTCTGTTCCCTTCTTCATACTGTTAACAGCCTTTTGGGTTTCACTCTGAATTGCCTGAATAATTGATGCAACCTCAGCAGCTGCTTCAGATGACTGCTCAGCCAGCTTTCTGACTTCATCGGCAACAACAGCAAAGCCACGACCATGTTCACCTGCTCTTGCGGCCTCAATAGCAGCATTTAATGCCAACAGGTTAGTCTGATCGGCTATCCCGGAAATAGTGTTAATAATTTCACCAATTTCCTGAGATCTCATTCCCAACTCTGCCACTGCATCAGCAGACTGATCTACAGTATCAGTAATCTGATTCATTTGGCTTACAGCACGGTTAATTGCTTCCTCACCGCGGGAAGCAGCCTCGCCGGCATTTGCCGATGCACTACTCATGCGGTCAGCACTTGAAGCGATGGAAGCAACATTATCAGTCATATTACGGATCTGACTCACGACGGTAATCATGGTATCGTTTTGCTGCTGTGCAGCTCCCGCAATATCACTAACCTTTCCGGCAACATGAGTTATGGTCTCCGCACACTGCTCAGAACCATCTGACAGGTCATTTGACGCAACTGATACCTGCTCTGAACTGGATTGTATCTGTTCCAACAATCCCTTAAGCTGTCCTGTCATTTTAGAAAAGGCATTACACAGGCGGCCAATTTCATCATTGGATGCATAATCCAAATTAAACTGATGAATATTGCCATTGGCAATTTCCTCTGAGGCACCTGCCAGCTCAGTCAAAGGATTGAACAATGCATTACACAATAAGTAGGTAAGAGTCTGAACAAAAAGCTGGGCCAAAATCAAAACAATAACAAGTAAAATACGCATATCACGGACCGGAGCCAGGAGCTGATCCTCATCTACAATCGTCAGGAATTTATAGCCTGTTTCCTGGGAAGTATAAACATTGACAATCTTGTTTACCCCATCCTGAGTGATATCAACCATGCCATTCTGTACGTCAGCCAACTTGGCAAAATCACCCTCTACTTCAGAAAGCTTTTTAAAATTAAGATCAGGATTGGCTGGGGAAGCAAAAATTACGCCATCACTGTCAACTACCATCATATTTCCTGTTTCACCGATTTTAATCTCACTGATAATATCAGTTACAACAGGCAAATCTACATTAAGACCAATAACACCCAAAGGATTGTTGGAATTATCCTTGGCTACTGCAAAAATACCAATAGTAGGAGTACCCTTGGAAGTCATAAAAGGATTAGTTATACGGACCTTATTAACATCAGCCATAGTTTCCTTATACCAGTCTCTGGAACGGGAATCATATCCCTTTTTACGGCTAACAGCAGGATACTGTAAATAACCGCCATCAGTAGTACCATAACTTACCACTGAAACGCTGCCCTTATTGGCCTCAACAAATCTATGAAATGAATCGAATAAAGCAGCTTCATAACCACCCTTTGCAATTGGATCCATAGGTATTTTACCGCTGGAATCAGTTTGTCCGTCAATATATACAGTAATATTTCCCCCCTGACGAACCAATGGGTCATTTGCGATATTTACCAGCCCGGCACGAAGTCCATCCAGGAATATGTGCATGGTAGTATCAACCTGTACAGCCTGTAGCTTGGTCTCCTCCTGAAACAGATCCCGTTCGTTGTTTGTAATCATCCTGTTAAGAACGATTCCCATAGCAACCATAGCTATGAAAATAGTGATACCTGTCAGAAGCATTATTTTCATTTTTACACTTAAACTTTTGATATACTCAGCCATAAAAAACCTCCATCATAGACATAAGCTATCTTACTATATTAAGCCAATGTCAAGACTCATCACCAAAGAATGTAAATCCTGACATTGACATTTACCCACAGGCAGACAACACAGAATATGGTATAAATTGCCATACTTAACCGTTGTTTTATATTCTAGGAGAAACATAAAATATCCTGCTAGAAATAATAACTTTAGGCAAAAAAAAACCGAGCATAGCCCGGAGTAAGTCTAATGGTGCGGTTGGTGGGACTTGAACCCACACGACCTGTGATCACTACCCCCTCAAAGTAGCGCGTCTGCCTATTCCGCCACAACCGCATATAAACTGATATAAAATTAAAATGGTGCGGCCGAGTGGATTTGAACCACCACGGGGTCAACCCCCACTAGCGCCTGAAGCTAGCGCGTCTGCCGTTTCGCCACGGCCGCATTATTGATAAAAGCATTAACACAAGTGGTGCCGAGGACCGGAATCGAACCGGTACGGTTGTTTCCAACCGCGGGATTTTAAGTCCCGTGCGTCTGCCAGTTCCGCCACCCCGGCAAAATGCTTATATGGAGCGGGTGATGGGAATCGAACCCACGTGACCAGCTTGGAAGGCTGGGGCTCTACCATTGAGCTACACCCGCA
>NZ_JAILFV010000094.1 GCF_024697385.1 Anaerovibrio sp. | reverse complement strand
GCCACTGACAAGGCATTTGCCCTGATAAGGAAGGCTGTTGATAATGACAGCGTGGACGGGATTTTGCGTGGCGGCAAGGTAGATCCTGTATTTAAAAGGAATATCAAATGAGTATGACCGGGGAAGCTTTGCAGAAGCTGTTTGAAAGTGAATTCCAGGGAATGGCCAAGCTGTCTTTGGGGCAGGAGGCTATATGGGATGAGGTGCTGGCCAAGGTACCTTATGTGCCTGTTGGGTATACCCGTGCTTCTCTGGAGTATCAGCATGCCTATATGAGTGCGTTCCTGGAGGAGCTTGTTGATTTTTCGGTGATTATATACCAAAAGAACAGGCCCATAGGGGTTTGGCCTCTGAGCCTTCGGAAAAAGGACGGTGTATATGAATTCGCTACCAATCAGGGGGCGGTGTTGCCACCTGTGTTTGTAGCGGGGACTTCAGAGAGGCTGATAAAGAAGTATGATACTGCCTGCCTGGATGCGATGAAAGGCTTCTATAATGCCCTTAAGGAGAAGATTTCCCTGAGGAGCAAATGGAAGACCAGGGTGGATTTTTTGCAAAGTGAGCTTTTGGGGCAGAGTATATCCTGGGAACAGAAATGCATGCTGCTGAAGGCTGTGCCAAGGGTTGTGCATGATTTGTATGTGGATTTGTCCTGGCCTTTGGATAAAATTCATGGTAATTTGCGAAAGTCATATCGTTCGCTGATTAATGAGGGTGAAAGAATCTGGCAGGTGGAGGTCCATGATCAGGTGAGTGAGGAGCTGTTTGAGGAGTTCCGCTGCCTGCATATTGCCGTGGCCGGCCGTGAGACCAGGCCGAAAATCACATGGGATTTCCAGAGGAAGGGTATCAATGAAGCTCTGGATTTTTTGGTAACTGTCCGTGACAGTGAACAAAAGCTGTGTGGCGCCGGACTCTTTGAGGTTTCCAGGGACGAGGGCAGCTATGCCGTGGGGGCTTATGACAGATCGTTGTTTGATAAGCCTGTAAGTCATGTTGTCCAGTGGACTGCCATCAGGCATCTCCAGGAACTGGGTAAAAGGTGGCATTATGTGGGGCAGAGGTTTTATGACTGTGATGTGCCTGTACCTACACCTAAGGAAATGCAGATAGCGTATTTCAAGGAGGGCTTTGCCACTGATACTGTCCTGAGATTGATGTTGGAAATGGATTTGGAAGAAGCTGAATAAATGTGGATTGGAAAGGATGGTCATGGACAATGGCCATCCTTTTTTGACGAGGAACGGGTGTAACGGAATATGCTTCCCCAGAGGGGAAGTGAGACCTCATTCGAGTGCCTAGTGCCTGCAGGGTGCTTCTCCAGAGGGGAAGTAGAACCTCATCCGAGTGCTTCGTTCTGTACCGAAAAACCTCATTCGACAACTTTATACTCCCGTCCCCCTCGTTACCCGTGCCTTCCCCTTTGGGGAAGGTGCCGAGCTACGCGAGGCGGATGAGGTTAGGAGCGAAGCTCCGTCATAAACACTTGACTTACTTGTATGCTGGTCTTGTGCCTAGTGCCCGCAGGGTGCTTCTCCATAGGAGAAAAGACCTCATCCGTCAGCCTACGGCTGCCACCTTCTCCATAGGAGAAGGCACAAACTTGACTGTAGTAGGGCCAAACCAGTTTTCACCTCATCCGAGTGCTTCGTTCTGCACCGAAAAACCTCATTCGACAACTTTATAGTCCCGTTACTCCCGTTAACCGTGCCTTCCCCTCTGGGGAAGGTGCCGAGCAACGCGAGGCGGATGAGGTTAGGAGCGAAGCTCCGTCATAAACACTTGACTTACTTGTATGCTAGCCTTGTGCCTAGTGCCTGCAGGGTGCTTCTCTATAGGAGAAGTAGAACCTCATCCGTCAGCCTACGGCTGCCACCTTCTCCATAGGAGAAGGCACAGCCTTAACTTACATAATGCCATAACATATTTTAAAGCTCCATAGGAGAAGGCACAAACTTGACTGTAGTAGGGCCAAACCAGTTTTCACCTCATCCGAGTGCGTTGTGACACCGACGGCACATGTACCAGCGTCTTGTTGCTGGTCTTGTGCCTAGTACCCGTAGGGTGCTTCTCCATAGGAGAAGTAGAACCTCATCCGAGTGCTTCGTTTCCACCGACGGCACATGTGTCAGCCCCTTGTATGCTAGCCTTGTGCCTAGTACCCGCAGGGTGCTTCTCCATAGGAGAAAAGACCTCATCCGTCAGCCTACGGCTGCCACCTTCTCCATAGGAGAAGGCACAAACTTGACTGTAGTAGGGCCAACCTCATCCGAGTGCTTTGTTCTGCACCGAAAAACCTCATTCGACAACTTTATACTCCCGTCCCCCTCGTTACCCGTGCCTTCCCCTTTGGGGAAGGTGCCGAGCAAGGCGAGGCGGATGAGGTTTATGATGGTGCGGGAATGAGGTCATTGGAATGGTAACCTTTTTTACGCAGAGGCATTTGTTTTTACTATTGGCAAAATTGGAGCTATGGCGTTATAATAGTAAGGTATATTTTTTAGATAATAGGGGGTTGTCTCATGTTTGGTTTAGGCGTACCTGAACTTATTTTGATTTTGATTATTGGTCTGGTTATTTTTGGTCCTGGCAAGCTGCCTGATATTGGCAAGGCTTTTGGCAAGAGCATCAGGGAATTCAAGTCTGCTGAAAAGGGTATTGATGATAAAAAGACTATTGATGTAACTCCTGAGACTAAGGAAAATAATAAGGATGAAGCCTGATATGTCCGGGGATGATCTTGAAAACTACAAGGGGATGACCGTTGAGGAAATCCTGGCTGCTCAGACTCCGGAGCCGGAAGCTGAGCCTAAAGAGACAGAAGGTGTGGAGGATGCTCATCCTGAGGCAGAGGAAGTCTCCGGGGTAAAGGATAATCACACCTCGGATAATGAGTCCTCTCAGGACACTGATGAGCCGGATGCTTCAGAGGATGATGAAGCGGATGGGGATGACAATGCTGATGAGGGTATGTCGATTATAGAGCATCTCACTGAGCTCAGAAAAAGGATTATACGCAGTATAATTGCAATAATAATATGCAGCTGCATTACTTATAATTTTGATGAGATCATTATGCAGTTTTTGATGGCGCCTGCCGGGAAGCTATATTTTATGCATCCTGGTGAAGCGTTCTTTTCTTATGCCAAAGTGGTGTTGTTTTCCGGCTTCCTGCTGGCCACTCCGGTGGTATTCTATCAGGCCTGGCGGTTTTTTGTTCCGGCCTTTACCCGACGGGAACGCATGGTATTGGGGATTATGGTGCCCAGCTCCGTGGTGCTTTTTTACATAGGCTTGGCCTTTTCCTTTTTCATGGTGGTGCCGTTGGGAATCAAATTCTTCATGGGGATGGGCTCAGATGATTTGGCACCGCTGTTTTCGGTGGAACAATATCTGGATTTTATAATGACTTTTCTTATTCCTTTTGGTCTGGCTTTTGAGCTGCCGCTCATCATTATTTTGCTGGCCCAGCTGGGAATTGTTACTTCGGCTCAGCTGAAGAAATATTTCAGATATGTATTCCTGATTTCCTTTGTTATCGGGGCAATCCTGACGCCACCGGATATTATTTCCCAGATTACTTTGGCAATACCGTTAACGGCTTTGTATGGATTTAGTTATCTGGTAGTCAGATATTTATTGAGAAAATAGGAGGCATATATGGCTTTTAAGGATTTACGGGAGTTTATTGCTGAACTGGAAAGCCGTGGCTTGTTGAAACGCATTACAGCCGAGGTTGACTGTGAACTGGAAATTACAGAGATTACCGACCGGGTATCAAAAATGGAAGGCGAAAAAAATGTGGCCCTGCTGTTTGAGAATGTGAAGGGCTATGATATGCCGGTGCTGATGAATGCCTTTGGCAGTATGGAGCGTATGGCCATTGCCTTTGGTGTTGAAAAACTGGATGACATAGCCGATGAGCTTAGGGAAATCATGAGACTGCCTTATATTTCCCTGACCCACAAGATGGATTTGATTTCCATTATCCCAACTGCCAAGAAGGCGATTAATTTTCCAAAATATGTGAAAAACGCTCCTTGTCAGGAAGTGGTAATTACCGATAATCCATCCCTGGATAAGTTTCCTATTTTGAAGTGCTGGCCACAGGATGGGGGCAGGTTTATTACGCTGCCTCTGATTTTTACCAAGAATCCTAATACCGGGAAGCGCAATGTGGGAATGTATCGGCTGCAGAAATATGACAGCTGTACCACAGGCATGCATTGGCATATCCATAAGAATGGTGCGGACAATTATCGTGACACCAAGGCTAATGGTGCGCAGCGCATGGAGGTGGCTGTTGCTATCGGTACTGATCCGGTGGTGACCTATGCTGCCACGGCTCCATTGCCAAGGGATATTGATGAAATGGTCTTTGCCGGGTTCCTGCGCCATAAGGGTGTGGAAATGGTCAAGTGCAAGACTGTGGATGTTGAAGTCCCTGCCCATGCAGAAATCATTCTCGAGGGATATGTGGATGTTGATGAGACCCGCTGGGAGGGCCCTTTTGGTGATCACACCGGCTATTATTCCCTGGCGGATTATTATCCTGTATTCCATATTACCTGTATTACTCATAGAAAAAATCCGATTTATCCGTCTACTATTGTGGGAAAGCCTCCTATGGAGGACTGTTATCTGGCAAAGGCTACTGAGCGTATCTTTTTGCCACTTCTCCAGCAGGTGATTCCTGAGATAGTGGATATCAATATGCCTCTTGAGGGCGTTTTCCATGATTGTATTTTTGTGTCCATCAAAAAGACTTATCCAATGCAGGCCCAAAAGGTCATGAATGCTCTTTGGGGCATGGGACAGATGATGTTCATCAAGATGATAATCATCGTGGATGCCCATGTGGATGTTCAGAATCCTAAAGAGGTATGGTGGCGGGTATTCAACAATATCGATGCCAAGCGTGATCTGGTTATGATGGAAGGTCCATTGGATGTCCTTGACCATTCTTCACCTATGGCAAAATGGGGTACCAAGGTGGGAATCGATGCCACAAAATCCTGGCCTGAGGAGGGTCATACCCGTGAATGGCCTGATGAGATTGAGATGACTCAGGATATCAAGGATATGGTAGATGCAAAGTGGGAGGCGCTTGGCCTTGATTAGTTCTGAGAAAGATTCTTTTTGGAGCAAGCTGGATGCCCATATGAACAATGTGGCGTTTTATCAGACGATATTTTCCCTGCCCTTTGCCTATATGGCTGCTTTCCTGGCGGCAGATGGCAACCCTGATATCATGGTGATGGTCTGGATTACCTTGACTATTATAGCTGCACGCAGTGCGGCCATGGCCCTGGATAACCTGGTGGATCTGAAATATGACAAGGACCAGCCAAGGTTTAAGGAGCGCCCAATGGTGTCAGGACGGATAAGCCACAAGGATGTATATATTTTCCTGGCCATATGCTTTGTGGTCTTGATAGGTTCGGTGCTGCAGCTTGATCCAATCTGTATAAAGCTGTTGCCTGTGGCGGCGTTGCCGTTCATTATTTATCCTTTTACGAAACGGGTTACCTGTCTTTGCCATTATGTCTGTGGTGTGGCTATAGCCATGGCTCCGGCAGGTGGTTGGGTGGCTGTCAGGGGTACTATCGATTGGACAATGATTGTGCTGTGCATCGCGGTGGCTCTCTGGATAGGGGGCTTTGATGTGGTATATGGTGCTCAGGATGAGGAGTTCGACAAGGCTCATGGGCTTCATTCCATGGCTACGGTATTGGGTGTGGATAGGGCCCTGCTGCTGGCGAAGCTCACCCATGTGGCCTGTATGCTGGTGTTTGTATATCTGGGCCTTTTGCTGGGCCTTAACGCTGCGTATTATATTGGTGTGCTGGTGGCTGCATCAGTTTTGTATTACCAGCACAAAATTATTCATGTCAATGGTTTTGGTGTATTTACACGGGATTATTACATGCACAATGGTATAGTATCTGTGGCAATATTTTTGTTTACTTTGGTCAGCCTGTACACGAGATAGAAAGGGCGTGGAATAATGTCTGCAAGATTGTTGGAGGGCAAGTTTTTTGCCGAAAAAATCCGTCAGGAAGCCGGTAAAAGGGCAGAGAAGCTTAGGGAGGAGCATGGTATCACTCCTGGTTTGGCTGTGATAATTGTGGGTGAGAATCCTGCTTCTCAGGTATATGTCCGTAATAAGCATAAGGCCTGTACGGAGCTGGGCTTTTATTCTGAGGGAATTGAGCTCCCTGAAACCACTACCCGTGAAGAGCTGTTGGGTGAGATTAATCGTCTCAACAAGGATCCCAAAATTCATGGAATCCTGGTCCAGCTGCCACTGCCAAAGGCTTTGCAGCCATATGAATCAGAGGTTTTGGAGGCTATTGATCCCTTGAAGGATGTGGATGGCTTTCATCCGGTAAATGTGGGGCGCCTGGTAACTGGGCAAAAGGCGCTGGTGCCTTGTACTCCTCATGGCTGTATCAGGATGCTGGAGCTGGCGGATATTCCCATGGAAGGTGCAAAGGCTGTGGTTATCGGCCGCAGCAATATTGTGGGCAAACCTATGCTGCACCTGCTGCTTGGGAAGAATGCCACGGTGACAATATGCCATTCCCGTACCAAAAATTTGGCGGATGTGGTAAGGGAAGCCGATATTGTGGTAGCTGCCGTTGGCAAGCCGAGGTTTGTGACTGCGGATATGATTAAGCCTGGTGCTACGGTGATTGATGTGGGAATAAACCGCATTGCTCCCAAGAAGCTGGTGGGGGATGTGGACTTTGAGGCTGTCCGTGAGGTGGCCGGGGCCATCACTCCTGTTCCTGGCGGTGTGGGGCTTTTGACCATAGCCATGCTGATGCAGAATACTGTAGATGCTGCTGAATTGCAGCTGCAGAGATAATTGTACAAAAAAAAGGCTCCTTAAGGAGAAGGTGTAGAGACCCCATAAGTTAGACTAAGTAATCTAACTTATGGGGTCACTACAAGGTTCTTCTCTTTAAGGAGCCTTTGATATATGCTTTTTTATTTCGGGTATATTATTTGACCTGACTGCTCAAATCCTGAATTTCCTCATCTGTGAGGTTGGTGTAGCTGGCTATTTTTTCAACAGGTTCATTGGCCCTCAGCATACGCAGGGCTGTACGGCGGTTGGCTGCATTTTCCCCTTTGATGATACCCTTTGACAGACCATCGTTATAGGATTCCATAAGCTTTAATTCTAAATTCATCTCAATCACCGCTTTCTGTATCATGTCTTGTGAAGGTATTTTGATTTTGTCATAATCTGAAAAGCTAATTAATCATACCCATAAATACTTGTATGATATTATCATTTTTATTGAAGAACTGTCAACAGGATAATGGTACTTTTTGTATAAATATATAAGATGTCTGAGGTTATCTTTATTGGCATGGTGCTTCATTTATAGTATAATGTTTAAGTATATATTTTTGTCTGGCGCTGTCAGGTGTTCAGATAACCGCGTAGGCGGAAATTTAGTTTATGCTGTATTTGATTGGATTTAGGGGGATATGCTAAATGAAAACTGATGTGGAAATTGCTCAGGAAGCAAAAATGCAGCCGATATCTCAGATTGCCCAGGTACTTGATATTGATCAGGACGATCTGGAGCTGTATGGAAAATACAAGGCTAAAATTTCCCTTGATGCCTGGAATAAGGTAAAGGACAATCCTGATGGAAAACTGGTGCTGGTAACGGCAATTAATCCAACCCCTGCAGGTGAGGGGAAAACGACCACCAGTGTTGGTTTGGCAGATGCCTTTCATAAGATGGGCAAAAAGATAGCTGTTGCCCTGCGTGAACCTTCCCTTGGCCCATGCTTTGGCCTGAAGGGCGGTGCTGCCGGCGGTGGTTATGCCCAGGTGGTTCCAATGGAGGATATTAATCTGCATTTTACCGGTGATTTCCACGCCATTACTACGGCACATAATCTTCTGGCAGCAGTCATTGATAACCATATCCAGCAGGGAAATGAACTGGATATTGATGTCAGGAGAATTGCCTGGAAAAGAGTGGTAGATCTTAATGACCGTGCTCTCCGTCATGTGGTGATCGGCATGGGAGGAAAAGCCCATGGTGTTCCACGGGAGACTGGTTTTGATATAACTGTAGCCTCGGAAATGATGGCCATTTTGTGCTTGGCCAGTGATCTTGAGGATATGAAGAAGCGCCTGGGACGGATTGTTATTGGCTATTCCCGCAGCGGCAGGGCCATTGTGGCAGATGAGCTGAATGTTACCGGTGCTCTTACCCTGTTGTTTAAGGATGCCATAAAACCAAATCTGGTGCAGACACTTGAGGGGACTCCGGCTTTGATTCATGGGGGTCCTTTTGCCAATATTGCCCACGGCTGTAATTCTGTAATGGCAACCAAGTTTGCCCTGAAGTTTGCCGATGTGGTTGTTACTGAGGCCGGCTTTGGTGCTGACCTTGGTGCTGAAAAGTTCCTGGATATCAAGTGCCGTTTTGCAGGGCTGAAGCCTTCGGCCGTAGTTATTGTAGCTACTGTCAGGGCTCTGAAGATGCATGGGGGCATGCCAAAGAACGAGTTGGGCAAAGTTGATATGGAGGCTCTTGAGAAGGGCCTGGCCAATTTGATTAAGCATATAGAAACCGTTCAGGCGTATGGACTGCCGGCTGTTGTGGCCATCAATGCTTTTCCTACGGATACTCCGGAGGAGCTGGCTTTTGTTGAAAAGCGCTGCAATGAGCTGGGGGCTGAGGTGGCCCTGTCACAGGTTTGGGCCAAGGGCGGCGAAGGCGGACTGGTCTTGGCGGACAAGGTGCTGGCAGCCATGGAAAAGCCAAATAGCTTTAATTTTGCCTATGATGTTAATCAGTCGATTCCGGAAAAAATTGAGGCCATTGTAAAGAGGGTTTATGGTGGCAATGGGGTGGTATTTACTGGTCCTGCTCAAAAGCAGCTGGAGGAAATCGAGAGGCTGGGACTGGATAAGATGCCTGTTTGTATGGCTAAAACCCAGTATTCTTTGTCGGATGATCCTGCCAAGCTGGGGCGCCCGGTGGATTTTGATATAACTGTAAAGGAATTGCGTATTTCTGCGGGGGCAGGGTTTATTGTTGCCCTGACAGGAGATATTCTGACTATGCCGGGGCTGCCAAAGAAGCCTGCAGCAGAGAATATGGATATTGATGTAAATGGGAAAATTACTGGATTGTTCTAAGGTATGCAAAAGCCGGATGGAGGGTTCTTATAGACCTTAATCCGGCAGTGAATAAGATAGTATGACAAGCCAAACTGAGGTTACCTTATAGACCTCTATCTGGCAATAAATAACTTTCTAGAGTGAAAGTATCAGGAAAAGAAGTGATTTAATTTGGGTAGAATTTCGGTGGAACTGGTGCCCCGCAGTCAGGAAGGCTTACGGGAGGATCTGAAAATTGTAAAGGACAATGTGCAGGGCGTGGATATCATCAATGTTCCGGATCTCCTGCGATTGGATATAAGAAGCTGGGAGGGGTCTGCTATTGCCCAGGATTTTTTTCCGACATCAATACCCCACATAAGGGCCATTGATGTGGATCTTTCCCAACCTTTGACAATGTGCTCTGCACTTCGTAACAGCAATATTACCGAGGTGCTTGTTATCGAGGGCGATCCACCCCAGGATATGAGTCACAAGGTTTATCCTACTGTGACTACAGATGTTATTCAGAAATTTCATCAGGAAATGCCTGAAGTGAAGGTGTATGCTGGTATTGATCAGTACCGTGGCAGCATGCGCCAGGAAATGTACCGGATTCAGCGAAAGCTGCAGGCCGGGGCAGTGGGATTTTTTACCCAGCCGTTTTTTGACCTGAGACTGTTGGAGATATATGCTGATATGTTGGAGGGCCAAAATGTGTATTGGGGTGTGTCTCCTGTTATGTCGGAGCGTTCCCAGAGTTATTGGGAAATGAAGAATAATGTTATTTTCCCAAAAGGCTTTGAGCCTACCCTTGATTGGAGTATTGAATTTTCCAGAGAGGTCCTGAAGTTTGCCAGGGACAGGGATGCAAACCTGTACCTGATGCCAATAAAAAGTAATTTGGATGCTTACTTAAAAGGTGTGTTAAGCTAAGCAGAAGAGGAGAGAAATGTATGTTTAAGATTGTTTCGAAAGCGGAGCTTTCTCCAGGCATACTCCATTGTGATATCGAGGCTCCAAGGGTAGCAAAAAAGGCCAAGGCTGGCCAGTTCATCGTGCTTCGTGTTGACGAGAAGGGGGAGAGAATTCCTCTTACTATTGCTGATTTTGACCGGGATAAGGGGACAATTACCCTTATTTTCCAGGCTATCGGTGTATCCACCATGCAGCTGAGCAAGCTCAATGTAGGTGATTCCATTGTTGATTTTGCCGGACCTTTGGGCCAGCCATCGGTTATTACCCCTGATATGGGAACCGTGGTATGCATTGGCGGCGGTATTGGTGTGGCTCCTGTTTATCCAATTGCCAGGGCTATGCATGAGGCCGGCAATAAGGTTATTTCCATTATGGGTGCCAAGACAAAGGATATTTTGATTTTTGAAGATAAGATGCGTGCCATTTCTGACGAGGTTATTATTGCTACTGATGATGGCTCCTGTGGTGTGAAGGGTTTTGTTACTACGGCTCTTCAGCAGCTGGTGGATCGTGGCGAGAAGATTGATCAGGTTACGGCTATCGGACCTGGCATCATGATGAAGAGTGTGGCGGATGCTACCCGTCCTTTGGGGATTAAGACTATTGTTTCCCTGAACCCTGTCATGGTGGATGGTACCGGCATGTGTGGCGGCTGCCGCGTACAGGTGGGCGATGAGATGAAGTTTGCCTGCGTGGATGGTCCTGAATTTGATGGTCATCTGGTAGATTTCAACAATCTCATGTCCCGTGGCCGTATGTTCCGTGAGGAAGAGGCCAGGGCCAAGGATCATGTGTGCAATATTGGACTGGGGAGGTAAGAAGAATGGCACTGATTTTAGAAAAACATAAAATGCCAGAGCAGGATCCTCAGGTCCGTGCTCATAATTTTCAGGAGGTTGCCCTGGGCTATGATGAGGAAACTGCAGTGGCTGAAGCAAACCGTTGCCTGGGCTGCAAGAATCCTCAATGCCGTCCTGGTTGTCCTGTAGGAATTGATATTCCTGCGTTTATTGCCAAAATCAAGGAACGGGATTTTGACAGCGCTATCGAAATCATCAAGGAATCCAGTTCTCTCCCGGCTGTCTGTGGTCGTGTATGCCCACAGGAGAACCAGTGTGAGAAGAACTGCGTATTGTCCCACAAGGGTGAATCTGTGGCTATTGGCAGACTGGAACGCTTCGTGGCTGATTATCAGCTGGCCAAGAATGAGGAAGTAAAGCCTATTGAATTTGCACCGGATGCACAGAAGGTTGCGGTAATTGGTGCCGGTCCTTCCGGTCTTACCTGTGCCGGTGATTTGGCCCGCAAGGGTTACAGGGTCACTGTGTTTGAGGCCCTTCATGTGGCTGGTGGTGTTTTGTCCTATGGTATTCCTGAGTTCCGTCTTCCAAAGGACAAAATCGTGCAGCGTGAGGTTGATAACCTGAAGAAAATGGGCGTTGAAATAGAGGTAAACTGTATTGCCGGGCGCCTGTTTACTGTTGATGAGCTGATGGGTGAAATGGGCTATGATGCTGTGTTCGTTGGTACTGGTGCCGGATTGCCTCATTTTATGAATATTCCTGGTGAGAACCTGAATGGGGTGTATTCCTCCAACGAGTTCCTTACCCGCTGTAATCTGATGAAGGCCTATGATTTCCCTAATCATGCTACTCCTATTCGCATAGGTAAAAAGGTAGCTGTGGTTGGTGGCGGTAATGTTGCCATGGATGCTGCCCGTACTTCTCTGCGCCTGGGTGCCGACAAGGTATATATCGTATACCGTCGCAGTGAGGCAGAGCTTCCTGCCCGTGCTGAAGAAGTCCATCATGCCAAGGAGGAGGGGATAGATTTCCGTCTTCTCAATAATCCTGTGGAGATTATCGGTGATGAAAATGGTTGGGTAAAGGCCCTTAAGTGTATTCGCATGGAGCTTGGTGAACCTGATGCTTCCGGCCGTCGCCGTCCGGTAGCCATCGAGGGCTCTGAATTTGAGTTGGATGTGGATACTGTAATAATGGCAATCGGCAATGGTCCAAATCCTATTGTTGCTTCCACGACTCCTGGGATGGAGACCAATAAGCGCGGCAACATAGTTGCTGATGAGGAAACCTGTGCTACCACCAAGGAAGGTGTGTTTGCCGGTGGTGATATTGTTACTGGTGCAGCTACTGTTATTTTGGCTATGGGTGCCGGCAAAAAGGCGGCTGCTGCCATTGACAAATATCTGCAGTCCAAGAAATAATACCTCATCAGGCAGGGAATTGGATTATGAAGCTTTATTGTAGGAGCAGCGTTGGGTATGAATATGAATTATTGTGCCATTGATTTTGAGACGGCTACTGCCAAACGGGATTCGGCCTGTAGTGTGGCTTTGATAGAGGTGGAGGCAGGGAAAATCGTGAAGGAGCATTATACCTTGCTCCAACCGCCTGGCAATATATATAGCTACCGTAACATTCAGATTCATGGTATCCGGCCACAGGATACTAAAAATGCTCCTACCTTTGCAAGGCTGTGGCCTCAGCTCAGGCGGCTTCTGGAGGGCAGACTGGTGCTGGCACATAATGCTCCTTTTGACATGGGGGTCATTAAGGGATGTATCAAGAGCTTTGATTTGGAGCCAGTGGAATTTCGGCAGTGCTGTACCGTAAAAATGTCCCGTTGGGCTTGGCCGGAGCTTGAAAATCATCGCCTGGGAACAGTGGGGAAGTATCTCAATATAGAATTTAATCATCATAATGCCCTGGATGATGCCCTTACCTGTGCCAAGATTCCTCTTTATGCAGCACGGGAGCTGGGGGTGCAGAGCTTTGCGGAGCTGAAGGCACGCTTGGGATTTCCGGTAATAGATTTCAGGTGCAGCTAAAATATTAAAGGATAAGGATGAATGCTATGATATTAGTGTCGTCATGCCTTTTAGGCAATAAAGTGAAATACAGTGGTGAATCAAATGATAATGACTTGCTGATGCGCTATAGCCGTTATCTTACCGCTGTTTGCCCGGAATGTCTGGGAGAACTGCCTATACCACGCCCTCCGGCGGAATTGCAGAATGGTGATGGTAAGGATGTGCTGAATGGTAAGGCAGAGGTCAAGAATAAATTGGGTGAGCCTGTTACTGAGAATTATATCAGGGGAGCACAAAAGACCTTGGAACTGGTGAAAAAGAACAAGGTCAGGGTGGCCATCATGAAGGCAAACAGTCCTTCCTGTGGCAACAACATGATATATGATGGGACTTTCAGCGGGAATAAAATCCCCGGTGAAGGTGTGACTGCTGCTCTATTGACACAGAATGGGGTAAAGGTATATTCTGAAAAGGATATTGATGAAGATATGTTGCAAAGGTTAATTGCAATGTATAGGGAGGAATAAAAGATGACTACAAGAGCCGATATGTTTCAGGAATTTTTGGACAAGAACAACTTGAATATGTTTAATCGTCAGGATATGAATGATGAGATTCATACTGGGATATTCCGCACCGCATTTGGGATTGAGGGGAAAAATATTCCTGCTGTGGTTGTGGTTGATGACAGTGCTTTTTGCATGATTCAGGTCCATATGGCAACAACTGTATTGCGTGATGATAATAAGCTGAAGCTGTATGATGCTATTAATCGTTGGAATACTACACTGAAGCCTTTCAAGTTCATCCTGGACCAGCAGGGGAATCTGGTATTGGTAGCCTGCCTGCTCAACGAGGATGGAAAGATGGATGGTGATAAGGTAAATGCCATGCTGAACACTATTCTTGATTACCTGAACAAGGAGCATAAGAATGTTCTGAATACTGTTGTTGGCTGATTGAATTAGCTTTTATTGTGGATGTAACAAAGCTGTCGGTGTCTTTGGGGATACCGGCAGTTTTTAATTGTAATCGTATGATTGAGGGGACCTTTATCCGGCAATAGATATGTGGTATGCACGGGCCGGATGGAGGTCTAACGGGGCACGCTTGCGCTCACGGCAGATTGCCCTAGTGGTACTAGGCTCGCATGGCGCTGCTGCTTGTGCTTGCCAAGGACCAAGGGCAACTGAGGTCCCCTTATAGGCCCCTATCCGGCAATCAACAAGAAAGTACGATCAGTCAAAATGAGGTCACCTTGTAGACCTTTATCCGGTAATTGATATTTTCACGATTAAAGGGTTTGAATGGTTTGGCGGAAGCAGGGGAAAAATTGACAGTGATATAATTTAAGGGTATAATTATTACCGTTCTTAATGAATTAAGAATGAATGCGGGCGTGGCGGAACTGGCAGACGCGCTGGACTTAGGATCCAGTGCCGCAAGGCGTGGAGGTTCGATTCCTCTCGTCCGCACCATAAAAGTTTTATATTTTTACAGACTTTGATGAAGAGGAGTATCTGCAACGCAGCTCCCTAGAGAGGAAAGATAAGGTGAGAGCTTTCCGGGTGTGCGGCAGTGAAGGTAGCTTCGGAGTTTTCCTGCTGAACTGACAGTAGGTGGGAACGCAGATACAGCGTTATGTAAATGAGCTTAAAATCATGTTGGTGATTTTAAGGAATTTAGGTGGTACCACGGAAGTAGGCACTTTCGTCCTTTGACAGGGCGGAAGTGCTTTTTGTTTTGCTCTTGGTGCCGGTTAGCAGAGTATATTATGATGGAGGTTACAGAATATGGAAGAGAACAATATCCAAAAGGTTTATGACCCAAAAGCCTTTGAAAAGAAATGGTATGGTTATTGGGAAGAGAATAAGCTGTTTCATGCA
This sequence comes from Anaerovibrio sp., assembly GCF_024697385.1. Classification (GTDB taxonomy): domain Bacteria; phylum Bacillota; class Negativicutes; order Selenomonadales; family Selenomonadaceae; genus Anaerovibrio. Next base: position 596 of record NZ_JAILFV010000094.1, on the reverse strand, counting down.
GTGGTTGAGGAGGAAAAGAAGCCTTACAGCATCGTGATTCCACCTCCTAATGTTACCGGTCAGCTCCATATGGGACATGCCCTTGACAATACCCTGCAGGATATTCTCATCCGCTGGCGGCGCATGCAGGGCTATAATACCATGTGGATGCCTGGCTGTGACCATGCAGGTATTGCCACTCAGGCCAAGGTGGAGGCGGCTCTTCGTGAGGAGGGAACCAACCGCTATGAGATGGGCCGTGAAAAGTTCCTGGAAAGGGTTTGGCAGTGGAAGGAAAAGTTTGGCAGCCGTATCATGAGTCAGCTTCGTTCTTTGGGTTCCTCCCTGGATTGGGACAGGGAACGCTTTACCATGGATGAGGGCTGCTCCAAGGCTGTAAGAGAGGTTTTCGTAAGCCTTTACGAAAAGGGACTGATTTATCAGGGAACTCGTATTACCAACTGGTGTCCGGAGTGCAATACTGCTATTTCTGATATTGAGGTGGAGCATGAAACCGAGCAGGGACATCTGTGGCATATCCGCTATCAGGTAGAGGGTGAGCCGGATAAATTTGTGGAAATTGCCACTACCCGTCCTGAGACCATGTTTGGTGATAC
>NZ_JAILFV010000084.1 GCF_024697385.1 Anaerovibrio sp. | reverse complement strand
GCGTTTATACATCGTTATTATTAACGGTGTTTTTGTTGTGTTCAAAAATAAATCGACTAACTTTTATGGTTGCAAATAAAGGAAGAATCTGCACAAAAATAGGCTGCCGCTTTGATGAAAAACATCAAATGCGACAGCCCCTTTTTAGTGCAAAGGATTAACTAATGATAATTATTATCTATCTATTTTTCCTTATACCATATTAAAGACAAATAAAAGCTTAAGATTTGGCAAAAGTTATTATCCCACCATAATCCCCGGCATATTAATGATGAAATAGCCTTATATGGGTAAATGCCATTGCTATACCATACTTATCAGCAGTTTCAATAACATTGTCATCCCTTATTGAGCCACCGGACTGGGCAATAAACTCTACACCACTTTTATGTGCACGCTCTACATTATCTCCAAAAGGAAAGAATGCGTCTGATCCCAGTGAAACCCCTGTAATGGTTTTTAAGTATTCTTTCTTCTCTTCACGGGTTAATGGCTCAGGCTTTTCTGTAAAAACACGTTTCCAGTCATCAGTTTCCAGAAGATCTTCCCATTCCTCACCAATATATACATCAATTGCATTATCCCGATCAGGACGACGAACATCTTCCTTGAAAGGAAGTGCCAAAACTTTTGGATGCTGACGCAGATGCCAAATATCCGCCTTGTTACCGGCCAACCTGGTACAATGTACACGGGACTGCTGACCGGCACCTATGCCAATGGCCTGGCCATCCTTTGCATAGCAGACAGAATTTGATTGAGTATATTTAAGAGTTATTAATGAAATCAGCAAATCCCGTCGGGCACCATCTGACAAGCTCTTTACTTTTGTAGGAATATCCTGGAGACAACTGTCATTAATTTCAATATCATTACGCTTTTGTTCAAAAGTGACACCAAATACCTCTTTCTTTTCAATTTCTCCAGGCTGAAAGCTGGTATCCATCTGAAGCACCAAATAAGTGCCCTTGCGCTTTGATTTCAGAATATTCAACGCTTCTTCTGAGTAAGAAGGTGCAATAATTCCATCAGAAACCTCCCTGGCCAAAAAAGAAGCCGTCTGAGCGTCACACTCATCAGAAAGAGCCACAAAATCACCGTAAGAAGACATTCTGTCAGCTCCTCTTGCACGAATATAGGCTGTAGCAATAGGAGATAATTCGATACCTTCAACAAAATATGCCTTTTGCAGTATTTCAGGCAATGGAACAGCAACTGCAGCCCCGGCCGGACTGACATGCTTAAAGGATGCAGCCGATGGCAAACCAGTTGCCTTCTTAAGCTCCCGTACTAATTGCCAGCTGTTCATGGCATCGAGCAAATTGATGTAGCCAGGCTTGCCATTTAACACTGTAAAAGGAATCTTTCCTTCACTTACAAATACACGGGCAGGCTTCTGATTAGGGTTACAACCATACTTCAATTCTAATTCTTGCATCACTAAACTCCTTTATAAAATGAGATTTATATAGTGGTATTTAGATACCTTCACTAAATTTTAATTAGCTCTATCCATCAATATTGGATAAAATAACAATATACATCATAAGTGATTAATCCAACACCTCAATGTCATTGTACGATAATACATAAAAGGTAATATCTTGTTACAGTGAATAAAATGGATTATAATAGTTGAAAAGACATATATTGTACTAACCGTCTTTTTACTGTATCATCAGCATGTTTTTTTGTCAACACGATGAATTTTTATATTATATGGTTCATGGGGGTATTAAATATGTTAAAAAGCATAGGTGTTTTAACAAGTGGTGGCGATAGTCCGGGCATGAATGCTGCAGTCCGTGCTGTTGTTCGTACAGCATTATTTGAAGGAGTAAAGGTTTGGGGCATATATAATGGATACCGTGGCCTACTGGATGAGGATATTGAAGAAATGACATCCCGCAGTGTCAGCGACATAATACAACGGGGCGGTACCATTCTGGGAACTGCAAGATGCAAGAGATTCATGACTCCGGAAGGCAGAATGCAGGCATATGAAAATATGAAAAAACGCGGTATAGAAGGCTTGGTTATCATTGGTGGAGACGGCAGCCTGCGCGGAGCTACCCAGCTGAGTATGGAAACAGGTGTTCCTATAGTAGGCTTACCAGGAACCATAGATAACGATGTATGGGGAACAGACTATACCATTGGATCTGATACAGCTGCGAATACCATTATTGACGCAATTAACAAGCTGCGTGATACTGCATCCTCACATAATCGTATTGCCGTAGTGGAAGTAATGGGCAGACACTGTGGATGGTTGGCTATGCTGGCAGGTATTGCCGGCGGTGCAGAATTCATACTTATACCTGAAAAGGAATACAATCTTGATGAAATATGTCAAGGAATAATAACATCTTATGAAAACGGCAGGAGATATTCCTTGATTGTTGTGGCCGAAGGTGTTGGCAGTTCAATAGAAATAGGCAAATATATTGAAGAAAAAACTCAAATGGATGTGCGCGTATCTGTTCTTGGTCATATTCAGCGTGGTGGATCACCATCTGTACAGGATCGTGTAAAAGCAAGCCAGCTTGGTGAACGCGCTACATTAGCACTAATAGCAGGTCAATCTGATGTAGTGTTTGGTTTCAATCAAGGTAAGGTTGTATCTATTGACCTCCATGATGCCATAACGAACAAAAAACCGATTAATGGTGAATTTATTCACTTGGCAGAACAATTAATTTAAAATCATAGAAAATTTAAAACTCCCGCAGGGCGCTGATTATCATTGATATCTATACAGCGTCGCTGGGGGAGTTTTTATTTATCATATTATGTTATCCACAAGGTTATTAACATATCCACAAGTGTGTTCGATTTATTTGTGGATAAAAAAATCAACTCAAAAAACAAAAGGATTACCGTAATTCATAACTGTTTTTCCCTACCTATAAAGGTAGATATCATCTTAAGCTTGTTATATTGATATACGGAACACATCCTCAATAAAATCACCAAGTTTTCCTTTTATACCGCTGCTTCCTTTTTTAGTACCCATTATCTTGACTACCGAGTGATATATGGAATCTTCAACGCTTCCTGGTACCAAACCTTCCCAATTTCCTACATAATAAGGGCGTTGACGGATATTATTGTCTGGTCTGCCTGAAACCTCAAGCTCACATAAAAATTGTATTTTTTTATTGGCCGGATCAATAAGATAATGCTCCAAATAATATTTATCATATATTTCTGAAGAGTTATAATTTACACTTGCTGAATAGCTATAAGGTATCATTTTTATCCAGGCATCAATAATATATTCTCCAGCACTGTATGGACGCCTTATCCATCCTGAATCCTTCTTATCCAACAGGTATACAAAAGATTCATCCTCATGAATTTTAATGAACCTGGCTTCCTTCTGTTCATCACTCTTGGTTACGGTGCTGTCACTGCTATCATCATTGCTGGAATTGTCTGCAAAACTGCTACTGGTAAATAACAGCATACAAGCCATAAATAATATTATTACTTTCTTCATAATCACACTTCCTGTTCGTCAGACCTGAAAATCCACTATCAACAAACATATTATAACGCCATTGTTCAAATATTCTTCTCCAGAAGAAAATCTTATTACCATTTTACCCAAGGGCACTAGCTTTGCGTCGCACGAGGCGAGAGATATGCTCACTGCCTGCTATTACTTTATTCCCACTTAAATCTTGGACTTGTCATATCCAAAATAAAAGCATGGTACACATTTAATAATTACACAACAGCTGATTTTTTACAATGGTTTTTTATCAGGAGTACCTGCTTTTCTTGGATAAGCCTTTGGAGTGTTCTTTTCCTTCTTTATATATATGACTGCACGCCGATCTTCCAGATATGGCAATTTTATTTCTACACAATCCTCGATTTTTCCACCTAATATAGAAATTGCTTTTTCGGCTTCCTGGGTTTCTTCTGCAAATTTCATTCCTTTAAGAGCTGCAAAATATCCATTCTTTTTGACAAAGGGCAAGCAATATTCCGCCAGTACAGGCAATCTGGCAACAGCCCTTGATACTGCCAGGTCAAATTTATCACGAAGTATTTTATTTCTGGCCCCTTCTTCAGCCCTGCTGTGGATACATTCCACACTACTTAACTGCAGAGTATCAACCACAGTCTGAAGGAAATTGATTCTCTTATTTAAAGAATCCAATAAGGTAAGCTTTATGTCAGGTATGAAAATCTTTAATGGAATCCCTGGAAAACCTGCTCCGGTCCCTACATCAATAACAGTTTGAACATTTTTAAATCTTTTTTCATCCCAACACGAAACAGAGTCTATCATATGCTTAATTGCAACTTCCCTAGGCTCCGTTATTGCCGTGAGATTAATTTTTTCATTCCATTCCACTAAAAGCCTGTAATACTGATCAAACTGATGTACCTGATGCTCTGTAAATGTTACACCATATTTACCAGCTGCATCCCTTAAATATTCCTCAAAGCTCATTGTGGGTCTCCTCTGTACGCTTCTGCTGTTCCAAATATATCATTAAAACAGAAATATCCGCCGGGGAAACGCCTGATATTCTGGCAGCCTGCCCTATGGAAACCGGTCTGATATCAGCAAGCTTTTCCTTTGCCTCATCCCTTAAATTATCAAGCTGCTTATAATCAATACTATCTGGAATCATCTTTTCTTCCAATTTACGCATTTTTTCAACCTGTTCAAGTTGTTTTTTGATATATCCTTCATACATGATCGATATTTCAACCTGCTGTCTGACCTCATCAGCTATTTCTGGCAAATCAAACATGGACCTTAATTTATTATAATCCACATCCGGTCTTTTAAGAAGATCATAAAGACTTGTCGTATTCCGTATTTCTTCAATTTTATTATTTTCCAAAAGCTTTAAGGTTATCTGATCAGGGTTTAATTTTGTATTTTTCAGAAGACATATAGTATCTTCTATGCATTTCATCTTGTTGGTAAATCTTTCCCAGCGGTCTTCTTTAACCAATCCAATACGATGTCCCAATGGAGTCAAACGCTGATCTGCATTATCCTGCCGAAGAATCAGTCTATATTCTGCCCTCGATGTCATAATTCTATAAGGCTCATTAGTACCCTTTGTCACCAGATCATCAATCAAAACACCAATATAAGCCTCTGATCGCTTTAAAATGACCGGATCCATTTTCTTAACCTTCATGGCTGCATTAATTCCGGCGATAATCCCCTGGGCCGCTGCTTCCTCGTAACCTGAAGTACCATTTGACTGTCCGGCGGAAAACAATCCTGATATACCCTTTAATTCAAGGGTAGGCTTTAACTGAAGGGGATCTATACAATCATATTCAATGGCATATCCTGCCCGCATGATCTTTGCATTCTCCAATCCAGATATGGTATGCAAAAAATCAATCTGCACATCCATTGGTAAACTGGTAGACATCCCCTGGACATAAACCTCATTTGTATGAACACCCTCCGGTTCAAGAAAGAGCTGATGCCTTTCTTTGTCAGGAAACCTCAGCAGCTTTGTTTCTATGGAAGGACAATACCTCGGTCCAATTCCCTTTATAATACCATTCGCCATAGGAGCCCTGTCGATATTATCCATGATTATTTTATGTGTTTTGGCATTGGTATAAGTCAACCAGCATGGAATTTGATCTCTTGTTATATCGTCACTCATGAAGGAAAAATTTCTGGCCTCATCATTTCCCGGCTGTATTTCCATCTTGTCATAATCCAGGGTTCTGGCATCAACCCTTGCAGGGGTACCGGTCTTAAATCTCATTAACTTAATCCCGGCATCCAATAAGGATTGCGATAACTTTTCAGCAGATCTTTGACCACTTGGACCACCTGTATATGTATGTAACCCAATAATAATCTGTCCCTTGAGATATGTTCCGGTAGCCAAAATAGCAGCATCACACAGATATTGCTCCATGTTTTCAGTGATAACACCTTTAATGGTATTATTTTCTATAACAAGCTGATCTATCATAAGCTGTTTTACATCAAGATTATCAGTATTTTCACATATTTCTTTCATACGGAACTGATAATGCTTTTTATCAGCCTGAGCACGCAAGGCGTGTACAGCAGGTCCTTTACCGGTATTTAACATACGAAACTGTATACAGGTTTCATCTGCAGTTATTCCCATTTGTCCGCCCAAGGCATCAATTTCCCGCACTAAATGGCCCTTGGCAGGTCCACCTATGGATGGATTACATGGCATCAGGGAAATATTATCCATACTTAAGGTTGCCAATAAAGTTGAACAACCTATTCTGGCCGAAGCCAATGCTGCTTCAACTCCGGCATGTCCCGCTCCAATTACGATAACATCATATTTTCCAGCTGTAAAAAGCCTATCCTTCACTTTAATTTCCTCCAGGGATATTATTTTCCAATACAAAACTTACTAAATATCTGGTTTAATATATCTTCATCCAACGATTCACCTGTGATTTCTCCCAGCTTCTCCCAGGCTGATCTCAAATCAATTACTATGAAATCCTCACTCATTCCTATATTTATCGTGTTTATGGAATCCTTTAAAAACTCAGCAGTCTGTCTTAATATTTCTGACTGTCTGGCATCGCATAGTGCCTGATGTTCCATGATTTTTACATTTCCACCATAAACAATATCAGACAAGAGCTTTTCCAATTTATCCTGACCTTGTCCCTTCTTTGCTGACATAGGCACAATACCACATATTTTTGCATGCTTACATGATTCTAGTTTATTGATAAGAATATCATTATTCAAATCAGCTGATAAGTCAATTTTATTCATGATAATTATTATATTTCCTGAACAATTATCAATTAATTTTATAATTTCCTCATCCTCAGCAGTCATTTCCCTGTTACTGTCAAAAACAGCCAATACCAGCTCGGCATCATAAGCATATGAATATGCTTTTTCAACACCTATTTTTTCAACAATATCATCTGTACTACGAATACCAGCAGTATCAATTAATCGAAGGGGAATTCCTCCAATATTTACATATTCCTCAATACTATCCCTGGTAGTTCCCGGAACCTCTGTAACAATTGCCCTTTCCTGTCCAAGTAAGAAATTCATAATACTTGATTTACCGGCATTTGGTTTACCAATAATAGCAGTTTTTAAACCATCACGCAGTATTATGCCGGTATCTGCCATATCCAGCATTTTTTCAATTTTTTCCAATAACAGCTTTATTTTTTCCTTTGTATCTTCAAAATCAAATTCCTCTATGTCATCTTCAGGAAAATCGATTGAAGCTTCAAGATGAGCAATAATAGATAACAAATCGTTTCTGAATACCTTTATTGTATCAGAAAATCTCCCGGATAAATGATCCATTGCCATATCCAGTGATGCTTTTGTCTTTGCATTGATAATATCCATTACAGCCTGGGCCTGACTTAAATCTATGCGCCCATTTAAAAAAGCTCTTTTTGTAAACTCACCAGGCTCAGCAGCCCTTGCCCCCATTCTATAGGTCAATAAAAGAATTTCACGCATAACGATGTTTCCACCATGGCATTGGATTTCTGCTACATCTTCACAGGTATATGAATTTGGAGCATACATCACTATGCATATAGCTTCATCTATTATTTTGCCGTTTTCATCAACTACTTTACCATAATTTGCCAATCTCGGTGTACACTCTTTTAAGGAATTACCGGAATAGGGCCTGAATATCTTATTTGCAATATCAACAGCTCCATTGCCACTTATCCTGATAATACCAATTCCACCCTCACCCGGTGCAGTAGCTATTGCACTAATAACATCATCCTGCTGCATATTTCCTCCAAATACGACAGATAATATAACTCGGTGTAAGATGTCCCCTTCCTCTATAGGAGAGGTGGGACAATCCTTAACAGGTGGTGAGCATATCTCCCACCTCGTTGAAACGCTAATTGGAAGATTTTTCTTTTTTAAAAGAAAAATTTGAACAATGGCGTTATAAATATGCCAAAAGGCTGTCCCAAATATGAGACAGCCTTCATACACTAAAACATATTTACAGAGAAAATCAATTTGTTATTTCCCTGTCCTTACGCTCACGGTTTTCACGACGACCGCCACGCTTCAGTTCAATAACAACCTTGCGATAAGGCTCATCTCCAGAGCTATAGGTAGAAACACGGTAATTATCCTGCAATGCCATATGAATAATTTTTCTCTCGTGACGATTCATTGGCTCCAGAACAATTCTCTCACCTGTTCTTTTGACCTTGTCTGCCAGCCTGACTGCTAAACGACGCAAAGTATCCTCACGACGATTTCTGTAATTTTCTATATCGATAATGATACGAACCTTATTATCGGTTATACCACGATTTGCCGCAAGATTGGAAAGATACTGGAGAGAATCCAGTGTCTGACCATGTTTACCAATCAATATCCCAAGATTTTCACCAATAAGATTAAATACGGTACCATCTTCTGATTCAGTCATATTAATATCAACATCAAGACTCATGGCAGCAAAAATATCACTCAGAAATTTTTTTGCTTTTTCCACAGGAGCAAGCTCACGGACAACAGCTTTTACCTTGGCAGGTTTACCACCTATTAAACCTAAAAAGCCCTTACTTGGCTCTATTACCTCTACAAAATCAACTAAATCAGCAGATACTCCCAATTCTTCAATGGCAGCTCTTTTCGCTTCATCTATAGTTTTACCAATCTTCTCAACTTCTAAAGACATTTCAATCAGGCAGCTCCCTTCTTGGCTTTTCCAGATACGCCGCTGTCTTCATTTCTGAACATATACCACTGCTGAACTATCTGGCAAATATTCATCACAACCCAATAAAGTACAAGACCGGATGGGAAATTAATTGAAATATATCCAATAAATACAGGCATAATATACATCATCATCTTCATCTGCTGATTTTCCTGCCCGTTATTCATCATACTCTGCTTTTGTGTCAGAAAGGTAGTAATAGCAGAAAGCAGAGGAAGTATATATGTAGTATCCACATCTGATAAGCTGGATAACCATAGGAAAGTTGGTTCACCCTGATACTCAAAACCATATAAGGAATAATATACTCCCATCAAAAATGGCATCTGAACCAACAGTGGCAAACACCCGGCCAAAGGATTGACCCCTGACTCCTGATACAGCTCAGCCATTTTCTGCTGCATTAGCTGGGGATTATTTTTATAATTCTTTTGAATTTTTTTTAGCTCAGGCTGAATCTCCTGCATAGCCTTCATGGATTTTATCTGCTTCTTGTTCAAAGGATATAAACAAGCCTTTAAACAAATAGTCATGAGTATTATGGCAATACCATAATTTGGAAAACCGGTCAAAGCCGTTATATTATAGAATAGTCCCATCAAAATACGGAACAGTTCTACAATTGGCTCAAATAGTGATGATAAAAACTCCAATTTAACACATCCTAATTTCTACAGAAAATCTGTTATAACAAAATCCTATATTACGGAACCGGATCATATCCACCTTTATGAAAAGGATGACAGCGAAGTATTCTTTTTACTGCCAAATATCCACCCTTCATTGGTCCGTATTTTTCAATAGCAATAATTGCATATTCCGAACAGGTTGGAATATAGCGACAGGAAGGAGGCGTAAGAGGTGAAATGTAAGATCTGTATATATTTATCATGAATACCATGAATCTCTTCACCAATATATCATCTCCTAAATATTTTGGCTTTTCTTCCCAAATCGAGAAAAGCCTTCTCGATAACATCGTATTTTTTTCCAACAGCTGGTTTCCTGCCAACCAAAAGCAGACATAAATTATTTTTTATATCCCCTTGATTTAGCCTGTAGCACTCACGCATAAGACGCTTGACTCTATTACGCGTAACTGCATTACCCAGTTTTTTGCCGGCAGCAAATCCAACCTTGTCCTCCAGCCCACTTGCTGTAAAGACATACAATACCAGGTACCTGTTTGCATAGGATTTCCCAAAACGGTGGACCTTTTGAAAATCGTTTCTACGGCATAGAATACGACTTTTAGGTAACTTGTACATGGCAAAATCCTCATTTCAACAAAAAAACGCTATCCCAGCAAGTAAATTAAATCAGCCTAAAAAGTCATAAGGACTCTTCCCTATTACTCATACAGCCAAAATAATTAAACTGATTAAAAAACTTTCAAAAGAGAAAAACAGGTCACCGAAGTGACCTCTTATCATGCTGAAAGTTTCTTTCTTCCTCTAGCGCGTCTTCTTGCTAAAACCTGACGACCACCTTTAGTCTTCATACGCTCACGAAAACCATGAGTCTTCTTTTTCCAATGATTGTTTGGCTGAAAAGTCTGTTTCAATCTTCGCACCTCCTTATATTTTACGAGCAAAATACCCGGTCAAACCTCAATTACACATAGTACTTGAATTTAACTAACAAGATTATAGAACACCACTCTTTTAGTGTCAAGGATTTTTGCTGGACAGAACTCCCTTATCTGTTGATAAGATGACATTAAAAATGATTATATACACCTTTTTTTGTTGATAACTTTTACATATTTTGATATTATTATGTGGGTGTTCAACAGATACTTATTAACAATTTTTCAAAAAACATAAATATATTATATTATTGTAGTAAATTTTTTTAAAAAAATAAACTAATAGCTAAAAACACAGATTTATCCACATACTTATTAACACATGTGGATAAATTTATTTATCTGTTGATATATTTTTTGAGGAGCTAATAAAATATGAATCAGGAACAGCTTAATGAAGTATGGGAAAATATCATCAATGAACTAAAAAACTATTTATCCGAAAAGGTAATAGATAACTGGTTTTCATTTGTAAAGCTAATGAATTATCAAAATGATGTTCTGACGCTAAGTGTCCCAAATGAGATAGCAAAAGATTATATTGAGCAGCGGTATATAATGGATCTGAAGGATGCCTGCAAAAATGTTCTAAAAACTGATGATATTACCCTGGAAATCGAATTACGCAAGGAAGAAGCAGTAGCAGATGCTCCTGTTGAAGAATCTCTGTTTAATGAACCAAATACTTCTTCATCTTCTGATATCCATGTAAAACCTGATATTCCCGGACAAATTGCCCCAGGTGATTCATCATCTCTCAATCCAAAATACATATTTGAGACATTCGTAACTGGCAGCTTCAACCGTATGGCTCATGCAGCAGCTTTGGCTGTTGCCCAAAATCCCGGAACAACCTATAATCCATTGTTCATGTATGGGGGAGTTGGACTTGGAAAAACACATCTGATGCATGCCATAGGACATGAGGTTTTAAAAAATAATCCTGATAAAAGAGTTCTTTATATCACCAGTGAAAAATTCACAAATGAATTAATAAACTCCATAAGGGATAACACCACCGAAGCATTCAGACAAAAATACAGAAATATTGATTTACTGATGGTAGACGATATACAGTTCTTGTCAAAAAAAGAAAGAACACAAGAAGAATTTTTCCATACCTTCAACGCACTTCATCAGGCCAATAAACAGATTGTACTGTCCAGCGATCGTCCACCACGGGAAATAAAAACATTGGAAGAAAGACTCAGTTCCCGTTTTGCCTGGGGTATGTTGACTGATATACAGATACCGGATCTTGAAACCAGAATCGCCATACTGAAGAAAAAGGCTTTGCTGGAAAATATTGATGTTCCTAATGAGGCTTTAATATATATTGCCGGAAGAATCGACAATAATATTCGTGAATTGGAAGGGGCACTCACCAGAGTAGTTGCCTATGCTGATCTCATTGGTGAAAAGATTACCACTGAGCTTGTTGCTGAAACATTGAAGGATGTTTACCCTGAAAACAACAAAAAAGAAATAACCATGGAGGTTATTCAGGAAATAGTAGCATCATATTTCAATCTTAAGATTGATGACCTTAACTCAAGCAAAAGAACAAAGACACTGGCATATCCAAGACAGATTGCCATGTATCTCTGCCGTGAGCTCACCGACACTTCCTTACCACAGATTGGGGAATTCTTTGGAGGTCGTGATCATACTACAGTACTTCATGCTCACAATAAAATTAATGATGAAAAGAAAGAAAATATAAAATTGGATAATACTCTTCAGGAACTTATTAATAAGATTGAAAGAGTATAACGAGCTTAAGATGTCACCTTCCTCTTAAGGTGGTGGGAATCAATCTTTAACAGCTGTGAGCATATTTGCCGGCTCGTTGAAACGCCAATTGGAAGATTTTTCTTTTGAAAAAAAAAAAATTTGAACAATGGCGTTATAATTCATATTATCCATAATTTTTTGTGGATAATGTTGTATATTTTCTGTAGAACAAATGTAGATAACTTTTAGGGAAGGATTATTCTGTGATTATTGTGGATATCCTTCCCTGTTTTATCAACTTTTTATGAACAGCAAACATTAAACTGATTATTGAGCTCATTTGGCTTATCCACATTTCCACAGGCCCTACTATTACGACTACTATTTTTTATATATACTAATCATAAATACAATAAGGGGTGTATAACATGAAATTTATTTGCAAAAGAACTGATTTAGTTCAATCAATACAAACTGTATCAAAAGCTGTATCCTCCAAAAATCAGAATCCTATACTTTCAGGAATTTATATTAAGGCTGAAAACAATACATTGGAATTGCAAGCAACTGACTACGAGATTGGTATTATATGTAAAGTAGAGGCTCAGGTAGAAGAACCAGGAAATATAGTATTATCAGGAAAATATATCCAGGAAGTAATAAGAAAATTACCTGGAGTTAATGTTGAATTTGAATATGATAAACAGGAAAAAATATCTCATATAAAATCAAACAGATCTCATTTCACATTATTAAGCATGTCTGCTGATGATTTTCCTATTATCCATAAAATTGCTGGAGATTATGAATTCAAAATTATGGATAATATTTTAAGAGAACTTATTTCAAGAACTACATTTTCCTGCTCCAATGAAGAGGCAAGACCTGTATTTACCGGATGTCTCATGGAAATTAATGAATCCTCTGTAATTATGGCAGCGACTGATACAAAGAGATTGGCTGTTCAGTCAAAGATTGTAGAAGGTATTGATACTCAAAGAAAAATGATTATTCCTTCCAAAATTCTGAATGAAATTCAAAAGCTGCTTATTTCTGATATGCCGAGAACAGTAAATATTAATTACAGTACAAGTCAAATCAGCTTTGAATTTGATAATACCTATATTTCATCAAGACTCATAGATGGTCAGTACCCTGATTATCACAGAGTAATTCCAAATGATTTTTCTACAAGAATCAAGTTGAACACAGAAGAATTCAGGGCAGTTGTAGACAGAATAGCATTGATATCCCGTACCAATGATTACAATATCGCAACTATGGAATTTGCCAATGGCATGGTAAGAATTACATCAAATAATCCTGAAATAGGTAATGCCGATGAATCACTGGCTGCCGAAATTGATGGAGAAGACATTACTATTTCTTTTAATGCTGACTATATTTCAGATGTTTTAAAAATAATTGAATCAAAGGAATTTTATATTAGCCTTAATAATTCATTAAGTCCTGCTGCCATACGCATGATGGATGATGAGTCATTTACATATGTGATCACTCCTGTTCGCACTATGGATAAACAGTAAAGGTGAAATTATGAATAAAATTACAATAAATACAGATTTTATACAGCTGGACCAGTTTTTAAAGTGGGCCGGAGTTGTGGAATCAGGTGGTCAGGTCAAGATAATGGTTGATGAAGGTATTGTTTTTGTTAATAATAACCTTGAAACAGCAAGAAGACGCAAACTAAAAAATGGTGATGTTGTTAAAATAAAAGAAATTGGTTCATGGCAGGTTGTTACCGGAGGAGAATGATAGGCCGTGAAGCTGAAAAGTCTTAAACTTATCGGTTACAGAAATTATGATAATCTGAATCTTGATTTTAATGATTGCATTAATATATTCATTGGAAATAATGCTCAAGGAAAGACCAATATTCTTGAGTCTGTTTGTTATGCCTCGATGGGAAGCTCATTTCGTACAAATGTAGACAATGAGCTTATAATGTGGGATAAAACAGGTGGAAGCATATCATTAAAATTTGAGAGAATGGGTGTAGAAAATAAAATAGAATTAATTTTTGAACGGGGAAAAAGGCGTCAGATAATACACAATGGGAATAAAATAAAAATGAAGGATCTCATTGGTATTTTTAATGTTGTACTTTTTTCTCCTGATGATCTAAGCCTTATAAAAGGAGCACCTTCAGAAAGAAGACGGTTTTTGGATATGGAAATATCTCAGGCAAGCCCTTCTTATTACAATGATCTTGTTAAATATAACAGAATTCTCCAGCAGCGTAATTCCCTGTTAAAAAATATAAGGGAAAACAGATCCAAAAAGTCAATGCTGGATATGTGGGACAGTCAGCTGGTAGAGCATGGTGTAAGAATTATAAAAAAGAGAATTGAAACAATAAAAAAAATAAACATGCTGGCAAATATAATGCAGAGAAGAATTTCCACAAATGAGGAAAATTTGTCTTTGTCTTATGCCATAAAGGGATTTGATGAGCCTGTGGATAAAATAGAAGAAAATCTTAATTTATGGTATAATGAATCGTTACATGCTTTAACAGATGAAGATATATATAGGGGAGCTACAAGCGTTGGCCCACATAGGGATGATTTTTATATTTATGTAAATGGTATAGATTTAAAATCATTTGGATCCCAGGGGCAGCAGAGGACAGGTGTATTATCCATGAAGTTGTCCGAATTGGAATTTATAAGATCTGAAAAGGGTGAATATCCTGTTCTTCTTCTGGATGATGTGATGAGTGAACTTGATGTTGGCAGAAGACAGCAATTATTGAACTTTATAGAAAATGAAAAAATACAGACTATAATTACAGCAACAGACAGGGCATATTTTCCAGATTATTATACTGGAATTTTTTATAGTGTTGATAATGGCAAGGTTGATGTTGTTTGCAGGAAGTGATATCATGTCAGCTTATCGTAAGGGGAAAATGGAAAAAATAAATATTATTTTTCCAAGTATTATAAAATCTCTGGGAATAGGCAATGAATTTATGAATCATTTGGTTATGTTTTATTGGCCAAGAATAGTTGGTAAACACATTGCCAGTAATGTTTCTCCGGTAAAGTTAGAATTTAAAAAACTGTTTCTGTATGCTTCACATCCTGTATGGTCTACTCAGCTGTCATATATGGAAGAGGAAATAGTAAATAAAATAAATAATTTTATGGGGAATTACCTGATCAGCAGTATTGTTTTTACTAATATCAGGCCATCGAAGATTGATGAAGATGATAAATCGCCTTCAGTGGATATTGGTAAAGAAATTAGAAAAATTGATATAGGTGATGAAAAATTAAAAAAGATTAATGATGAATTATCTTTTGTATCAGATGAAAATCTGAAAAAAGTACTTTTAAAGACAAGAATAAATAACGAAAAAATGAAAATTTTCAGGATAAAAAACAAATGGCATAAATGTAAGCTATGCACCAGTCTATGTTCACCTGAAAATGAGTTATGTGATGATTGTAAAAGACAGGAAAGGAATAAGAAAAACAAAAAAATCAGAGATTTTCTTCTTGATATGCCATGGGCAAGATATTGTGATATAGTCAAGGAAATTCCCTGTACTGCTGAAGAAGTAAATGAACAAAAAATTATTCTGATGCAGAAAATAGCTTCCAGAATTAGTCATAATAATACTGATTGTATGGATATGAGCACTTTGGTAATGCTTTATAAATCAGTCACTCCTGAGATGGTTAATGAACAATTGAGGGAGAGTACAAAGAAAAGATTTAGATTTGATTTTATGGATATTGGAAAGAATAATTTTAACAAAAAATTCAGGAAGCGTTATAACTCGGTGTAAGATGTCCCCTTCCTCTATAGGTGGGGGGACAATCCTTAACAGGTGGTGATCATATCTCCCACCTAGTGCGACGCAAATCTAGTACTCTTGGGTAAAACGCTAATTGGAAGATTTTTCTTTTTAAAAGAAAAATTTGAACAATGGCGTTGTAACAATGAAAATAAAATGTAATTAATGTCTAAATATGTGTGTGATAATATTTGATTTGTGGTGATTTTTATGTTGTTTTTAGGTGGTAATACATTTATTTCAAGTGATAAGTTGATTGGAATAATAAATTACAGTGGCAGTGATAATTCATCAAATGATAATATTATTGCTCACAATAAAGAAAAAATTTTAATAAATGATATTACTATGGGAAGTGCTCCAAAGTCCATAATAATAACAGATAACAGGATTTATATATCTGCAATTTCTGCAATAACTCTAAAAAATAGAGCAGATTTCTTATCAGATTTACATGGGTAATAAATATTAAAAATATAGAAAAGATTTTTGGAGGAGAAAAAATTAATGTTTAATGAAGATGAGGATATTTTAAATAATGGTGGAAACAACGATGAAATTGTCATTCACAGAGAAGAGGAGGATCCTGAGCTTACTGCTGTTGATGGGGATTACAGTGCTGATCAGATACAGGTACTTGAGGGACTTGAGGCTGTTCGTAAGCGTCCTGGAATGTATATAGGAAGTACATCTGAGCGGGGGCTTCATCATCTTGTATACGAGGTAGTTGATAATTCAATAGATGAAGCATTGGCTGGCTATTGTAATAACATAGAGGTTACTATACATGCTGATAACAGTATTACGGTTATTGATAATGGCCGTGGTATTCCGGTAGATCTTCATGAAACAGGAAAGCCTGCAGTGGAGGTAGTTCTTACTGTATTGCACGCCGGTGGTAAATTTGGCGGTGATGGCTACAAGGTATCCGGTGGATTACATGGTGTAGGTGTTTCTGTTGTTAATGCTCTAAGTGAATATATGGATGTTGAGGTAAGGCGTGATGGAAAAATTCATAATATTTCCTTTAAGCGTGGTGTAACGACCTCTCCTCTTAAAATAACCGGTGATACTGAAATTGTTGGTACCAAGGTTCATTTTATGCCTGATAAGGAAATTTTTACAGTAACTGAGTACAGCTTTGATGTACTTAAGCGCCGTTTGCGTGAGTTGTCATTCCTCAATAAGGGAATCACCATTACATTAAGTGATGAGAGAACAGGTGATAGAGAATCCTTCCATTTTGAGGGAGGTATCCGTTCCTATGTTGAATACCTTAACCGTAAAAAAACTAAAATAAATAAAACCCCTATTTACTTTAATGGGCAAAAAGATGATATTGATGTTGAGATTGCTATGCAGTATAACGACACATATCAGGAAAAAATATGCAGCTTTGTTAATAATATAAATACTGAGGAGGGTGGTACTCACCTTGCCGGATTTAAAAGTGCTTTGACCAGGGCTGCCAATGATTTTGCCAAGAAAAATAATATTATCAAAGAAAATCAGCAGAACCTTGCCGGTGAAGATGTCAGGGAAGGTCTTACCTGTGTAATAAGCCTTAAAATAAGGAATCCACAGTTTGAAGGACAGACAAAAACAAAGCTTGGTAATTCTGAGGCAAAGGGAATAGTTGAATCCATAGTATCAGAAGGGTTAAATGAATTTTTTGAAGAAAATCCTTCAATTACTAAGGAGTTGCTTGAAAAGGCAGTATTGGCTTCCCGGGCCAGGGAAGCTGCAAGAAAAGCCCGTGAATTGACCAGAAGAAAGAGTGCCCTGGAAGTAAGCTCTTTGCCTGGTAAATTGGCTGATTGTTCAGTTAAGGATCCTGAACAGGCAGAGATTTATATAGTCGAGGGTGATTCTGCAGGAGGAAGTGCCAAGCAGGGCAGAGACCGTCGTTTCCAGGCAATTTTGCCACTGAGAGGTAAAATTCTTAATGTTGAAAAGGCACGACTGGATAAGATTTACAGTAATGCTGAAATACGCACTATGATTACTGCATTTGGAAGTGGAATAGGCGATGAATTTGACCTATCAAAGAGGCGTTATGGAAAAATCATTATTATGACAGATGCTGATGTTGATGGTGCACATATTCGTACTTTGCTTCTTACTTTCTTCTATAGATATATGAAGCCATTAATTGAAAATGGACATGTATATATTGCACAGCCTCCACTTTATCAGATACGCAAGGGGAAAAAGCATTGGTATACATTCAGTGATGAAGAGCTTAATTCAAAGCTGGATGAAGTAGGTCGTGATAATGTAAATGTTCAACGCTATAAAGGTCTGGGAGAAATGAATCCTGAGCAGCTTTGGGAGACTACTATGGATCCTGAAACAAGAACAATGCTACGCGTGGATATGGAAGATGCACAGGAAGCTGATGAATTGTTTAATGTTCTCATGGGGGATAAAGTAGAGCCACGCCGTCAGTTTATAGAAGAACATGCAAAATATGTAAGAAATTTGGATATTTAATATTTTTTTCAGAAAAATAATGTATAATCTCTGTAATAAAGTTGTTAGAGAGGTGAATTTGATTATGAATACAATAAAGACTACAGTGCTTATGGCACTTCTTATGGGAATAATGATAGCAATAGGAAGTGCCTTTGGTGGAAGACATGGTGCCATGTTAATGCTGATAATATCTTTGGGAATGAATTTTTTCACCTATTGGTTCAGCGATACCATGGTACTTAAAGTGTATGGAGCCAGGGAGGTATCACAGCAGGAAGCACCACAATTATATGGGATAGTAGCAAGGCTTGCAGCCAATGCACAGCTTCCAATGCCAAAGGTTTGCATTGTTAATAGTGCAATACCTAACGCTTTTGCAACAGGGCGTAATCCGTCACATGCTGCAGTTGCTGTTACAACAGGGATTTTAAATGCTTTATCACCAGATGAGCTTAGTGGTGTATTAGCCCATGAGTTATCACATATAAAGCACCGTGATACATTGATTTCCACTGTTGCTGCAGCCATAGCAGGCGTTATTTCCATGCTGGCAAATATTGCTCAATGGTCCATGATTTTTGGTGGACGATCAGATGATAGTGATAATGGTGGTAATATTATAGGTCTTCTTGCCACTATCATTTTAGCTCCGTTGGCAGCAGCCCTGATTCAAATGGCTATATCAAGATCAAGGGAATATGAGGCAGATAAGTCAGGTGGCATAATTTGTGGAAATCCAAATTATCTGGCGGATGCCTTACAGAAAATAGAATATTATTCATTACATGCAAAACCTATGGAACAGGCTACTACAGCCACATCTCATATGTTTATAATCAATCCCTTGGCCGGGTCAAAGGAAAAGCTAACCAGTCTTTTCAGTACTCATCCGGCTACAAGTGAAAGAATTGCATTACTTCGTCAGCAGGCGAGGGAAATGGGTAAATAAAAAAAATGTCTTATAGATAAACAAAATCTATAAGACATTTTTTATTGTATCGATTTTTTTTTAGTGTTATCCATACCAAAATAAGCGGGATATGTTAGCTTACCGCATGTTATTAGCATTCCACCCTAACCTAAAGAGGAGGGGGACATCTTACACCGAGTTATAATTTGGAAATCATTTCAGGAGTAAAGTTGGCAGTAAGGCCTAAAATGGCTGTCACCTGGTTTATTGCCTTATCCAATGAGCAAATGTTCTTTACGATATAATCAGCCGTTTTCCAATGGTCAAATTCACCATTTTTCTCGGCATATTCAAGATGATATTTCATATCAGTATTGGTATGCCCCATTTTTATCATGCGATCGATTAGATTTACATAATCAACCATTATATAGATGGTTTCCAAATTGTTGTTGAATATTTTACTGAGCTGTTTGACTCCGTTGTTGTGCAGCATTGTTACACATACTTTGTGCTCCTTCAATGCCTTGAATACATCTTCTTTCAAAAGTCCATAATAATTTCCCTTATAAGTGACCTTAACTATCCAATCCTTTTGAAGGAAATCTGACTGGCTTAAAAAAAAGGTGGTATTATTGTCTGTATCATAACTTCGAGGAATTTTTGTTGTATAAACAGGTATACAGTGGACGCCCATTTCAATTAATTTTTTTAGAATTGTAGTTTTACCACTGGCATGTGGTCCCATTAATGCGTAAATTTTACTGGTCATATAAAATCACCATCAATTCTTTTTAATAATAAAACTAATACTTTGGTGGAAGATGTTTCCACTGATGTAAGCAGAAAAAACAATCTTAAAGAAGTGTTGAGCATATCTTTTATTGTACAAAGATCAAGCAGTAACCTTGTAAGAAAAATATCTTAAAAAATTTACTTTTTCGTAGAAGTACCAAATTAAATACTTTTCAAAGGAAGAAAAATATTCCAATCAGCGCTTTAACCTAGGTCATTAGCTTTGCGTCGGTACATGGCGGTAAATATGCTTATCGCCTGTTATTCCTTTTTTTGCCCACCTAAAGAGGTGGGAAACATCCTTAGCCAAGTTATAAAAAACACTATATGTTCATATTATCATAAATAATAGTAAATATAAACAAGAAAAACTTATTTATTAAATATATAATGGAAAAATATTAGTAAAAAATACTAAAAAACACAAAACGGGCAGCAACCGAACGCTACCCATTTTGTGCCATCTACCTATTTCCACAAAAACACTATCCCCACAGTGTTTACCCAAAATTATTTTATCACAATCATATATGTTTATCAATAAAAATATATATCTGTAATCATATTAAACTGTAGCTTTACAATTGATGTGAGACCCCCTCTATACAAAAAACGGTTTAGTCCTTAGAATTTAATTACCACAAAAAACTCTGAGAAAGGACGTCAACCGTTTTGAATAGTATATCACATTCTAATCGTTATCTTCCACATG
>NZ_JAILFV010000058.1 GCF_024697385.1 Anaerovibrio sp. | reverse complement strand
AAAATATTCTCTGAAAATTTTAACAAAAAAGGTTAAAAGAATAAAGGTATTTAAAGGGAAAAGGACCTTTTACTGTGGTAAATTTTTAACAATGGCGGTATAATATATAGTGATTGTAGTGTTTGGGAGGTTAGTATGAAGGGAAAGGTTGCTGTGGCCATGAGCGGCGGCGTGGACAGTTCTTTGACTGCTTATTTGCTGAAAAAGGATGGTTATGATGTTATCGGTGTAACAATGCGCCTTAGTGATGAAGGCAGGGATTTTTCATTGGATGCAAATGAGGATGCCTGTAAACTTGGCAGCGTCAGTGATGCGAAAAAAGTGGCTGAGCAACTTGGAATACCACATTATGTTGCAGATTTTCGTGATATATTCAAAGAGAAAGTGGTAAAATATTTTCTTGATGAATATGCAGCCGGGCGCACACCAAATCCGTGTGTTGTTTGCAATCCGCAGATTAAATTTGGTGAGCTGCTGGATTGGGCAAGGGACTTTGGTGCGGATTATCTGGCTACCGGGCATTATGCCCGAATTCTGCAGAAGCCTCAGGGAGAATACGGTATTTTTATGGGAATGGATAAGCACAAAGATCAGTCCTATGTGCTTTATAGAATAAACAGGGAGCTTCTCAAATACATAATGATGCCATTAGGGAATTATACCAAGGTCATGACGCGTCAACTGGCAAAGGAATATGGTTTGGTCGTGGCCGAAAAGACTGAGAGCCAGGAGATTTGTTTTGTCCCTGATGACGACTATAAGGCAATGCTGAAGCATTGCAAGCCGGAATGCCTGATACCAGGAGATATTGTGGATTTAAAGGGAAATGTCCTAGGTAGGCATCAGGGAGTACCATTATACACCATAGGCCAGCGTAAGGGCTTGGGGATAGCCTATTCAGAGCCTTTGTATGTGGTGAAGCTGGATGTTGGCAAAAACCAGGTGGTGGTGAGCGGCAACAAGGATGTGTTTGCAGACAGTCTTATTGCTGAGGATATGAACTGGCTTGCTTTTGACCGGTTGACCGAACCAATTCATGTAAATGCCCGTATCCGTTATGGTTCCAGGGAAGGTCAGGGCATTGTTACCCCGTTGAATGATGGTCGTGTAAGAGTGGATTTTGACAGGCCGCAACGGGCTGTTACTCCCGGTCAGTCAGTGGTGTTTTATGACGGTGAGCAGGTAATCGGCGGAGGAATTATCAAAGGTGTTGTTTGATCGGACAGTCCTTGAACTTGTATATTACACCTGTAAAATAATTGAAAAAGCGATTTGAGTTCAGGGGAATCTTCCCGGCTTTTGAAGAAATATTATATGATTGGGTATATTTTTTATTCAGACTCAACGGTGTTTGGGTTCCTGGAGAGGAAGTGTTAATATGAGCAGCTTTGTACGCTCTGTAAAATACAGATTGTTGGCCGCCCTTGTGATATTGCTTGTTGCAGCTGTTGGTGGGATATGGTGGTATGCAGTATATTATACTAATACGCCGGAGTATACATTAAAAATGGTTCAGGAAGCCATTGAAAATCATGATAAGGATAAACTTCACAAATATGTGGATTTTGAACATTTTTTGGATTCAGCCAGCGATGATATGCTGGATGGTCTGGTGGATGCCAATATACCTGCTGTAGGTGATACAAAGGAGGCCGTGAGCAGTTTTACCAGGATGTTCAAGACACCGATAATAATGAGTCTGCAGTTGGCTGTCGACAATTATGTGGAATATGGTGAATGGTATAATACTGATTCCAAGGATGGAAATATGCCTATTGATGCAGATTTAGTTGTAGGCAGGTCAGGGATCAGTGCATTGGTTTTCCGTAATCTTGAAAGTGTGGCAGTGGATGATGCAAATGGGACTGCCGTGGCCAAGGTAAAAATGTTCCAGAAAGAGGCCGGCGAGGAATACACCTTTGATATTGAGCTTGTAAAAACGGAATCCGGCAGATGGCAGGTATATGAAGTCACCAATCTTAAGGCTTTTATAGGTCTTGTAAATAACTTAAGGCGTCAAAGAGTCAAGACTTATCTGGACCAGTCTGCTGAGATTATGTCCAAGCATGACGAGAAGGCAGCTAAAATAGAGGAGAAGGTCACTGAAACATTGGCAAAAGGTTCGTTGGGAAGCAATGCAACCAGGCAGGAGCTTAAGGATATTATGCAGTCAGGATTGGCTCCTGAATGGAAATCCAGACGCGAGGACCTGGAGGAATTAAAGGTACCTGCTGCGGCAGGGACATTGCATCGCCTCAGACTAAAGATATGTGATTTGCATATAGATTATGCTACCGACTATGCCAAGTGGATGGATGATAAAAATGCAGCCACCTTGAGAGGTGCGACTTCTTCACTGAAACAGGCAAAAACCCTGGAAAAGGAAGCGGAGCTTCTTACAAGACAGGTGAACTATCATATACAGAAATAAGGAAATGATAGCTCCGGCATCATTGTTTCAATAGCTTTTCGGATAATAGCAAATAAGGATGATTAAATGAATAACGATTTAGATAAAACACAGCCATTGCCGCATTTAGTTGACGAAATGGCCAATCAGGATACGCAAATATTAAATCACAGTAAGGTAAGGCAGTTGGATCCTGTCAATGTCAATAATGGCAACAGGCATCAGCCCGGAAATATGGGGAATGATTATCAGCAGCCGGCCGGTGTTCCTCCCCGCCCTCCTAAAAAGGGAAAGGGAAAAACTGTATTTTATTTTGTTGTGGCTTTTATCTTTGCCTTATTGATGGGAATGTTCATTTCTGGTTATGTAAGCGATAAAAACAATAAGGATGCTGATTTCAAGATGCAGCAGGCCCAGTCTGAAAATAATGCCAAGGCGGCTGATGAACAGAAGCAGAGCCTGAATCAGCGTAAGAGTGTGCTGGACAGCAGGATTAGGGAGCTGGAGGAACTGCAGAAGAAAGCGCAGTCTGAGGCTGATACCATAAAGGGCAAGAATGAACAGCTGGAAAAGACCCAAAAAGACAAATCCGGTGTTACCAAGGTTATCGATCAGGTAACCGGCAAGGAGGCACAGGAAAAGAAAGATGCCCAGACCTTGGCCCAACAGGAAAAAACAGCTACGGAAAAGCTGGCTGAAATCAATCAATCCATAAATGAGGCCAAGGCGGCCTATGATGAGGTCAACAGACAGCTGGATGAACTGGAAAAATTCCGTCGGAAGGCCCTGGAAACAAAAGAGAATGCTGAAAAGGTCTATAATGACAACAAGGGACTGATTGATGGCATTATCCATTATGTAGGTAAGGGCTTTGATGTCATACAGGGGCTGCTTAAATAATTTTTTAGGGGGAAGGAATGTTGAAAAAATATTTATTGCTTTTGATTTCACTGCTCTGCCTGCTGACTATGTTGGTGGCCGGCTGTTCCGGTAAACAGGCGAAAGGCGATATGCAGTCATTGAAATTGGGGGTTATGCCGGATATTGATTCCGTTCCGATTATAATCGCTCAGGAAAAAGGCTATTTTTCTGAGGAGGGCCTGCAGGTTGAGGTCCAGCAATTCAAGAGTGCCATGGATAGGGATGCAGCACTTCAAAGTGGTAACCTTGACGGTGCTATTTCTGATCTTCTGGCTGTAGCCTTTGCCAAAAGTGGTGGATTTGATGTGAATGCCACATCCTTTACTGCCGGAAATTATAAGCTGATTGCCGGTAAATCTGAAAATATCAATACTCCAAAGGAGCTTGTGGGCAAGGACGTAGCAGTATCAAAAAATACCATTATTGAATATGTTACTGACCAGATTACTGTATCAAACAGTATGAAGGAGGACAGCATTAACAAAGTTGTTATTCCGCAAATTCCTACCAGACTTGAAATGCTTCAGAATGGTAAGCTGGCTGCGGCTACCTTGCCAGAGCCTATGGGCAGCATAGCTGTTGCCAATGGTTGTCATTTTGTTACTGATTCTGAGCAGCTTGGCATTAACCCGGGGGTGATGATGTTTACCAGTAAATCCCTGAAGGACAAGCAAAATGAAATTAAGGCGTTTTACAGGGCCTATAATAAGGCCGTGAAATATTTAAATGAGCACCCTCAGGATGAATATATTGATTTGATTATCCAGAAGAGCGGGTTTCCGGAAATCGCCAAAACTGCCTTAAAGTTACCTGTTTACCATGAGGCAGGTCTCCCTTCTGAAAAGGATGTGGCTGATTGCATGAAGTGGATGCATACCAAGGGGCTTATTAAGCAGGAATATTCGTATAAGGATGTTGTAGTGGATTTGTTTAATTGATAATGAGCTATGATCAGTATTGAAAACTTATCTGTAAAATATAAATCTGACAGTGATGTGTATACGGCACTGTCAGGGATTTCCCTGGTCATACCGGATGGAGGAACATTGGCTGTTATTGGCCCGTCGGGATGCGGTAAATCTACGCTGTTGAAGGTGGTTGCAGGCCTGATTCCCGATTTTGAGGGTTCGGTACAGATTTCCGGGGAAGACGTGAATCCAAAAAAACAGACAATAGGTTTTATGCCACAAAATTATGGGCTGTTACCATGGCGGACCGTCTATGATAATATTCGTCTTGGCATGAAAATAAAGCGTGATCCTGAGCTTTTGGACCGCAATGTTCTGAAAAAGCTGATGCGCCAATTGGGCATTGAGGGACTGGGGCATCGCTACCCTAATGAGCTGAGTGGCGGCCAACAACAGCGTGTGGCCCTGGCAAGGGTGTTTGCTCTTCAGCCGGATGTTCTTTTGATGGACGAACCTTTTTCTGCACTGGATGCCATTACCAGAGAGGAAATGCAGGATATTTTTCTGAGATTATGGCGTAAATTCAATGTATCTACCATTTTTGTCACTCATTATGTGGAGGAGGCCCTGTATTTGGGACAGAAGATTGCTGTTTTGTCAGCCAATACAGGAAACATCAGTAAAATCATTGATAATCCACTGTTTGGTGGCAAGGATATCAGGCAGGATCCTGAATTTTTTGCCATGAGTCTTAAACTCAAGAATGTTATTAAGAAGGATTGGAATCAGGCATGGGAAAACTAGTTGGTGCGTGGTATCTGCTGGCAGCTGTAATATTGACATTCATATGGTTTGTAGTATCCCAGATTGTTGATTTGCCTATTATTCCTTCACCTGTGCTTGTGGTGGATAATCTGGCTGATATCTTTATGCAATACATTGCTATCCATGGTATATACAGTTTATGGCGAATTATGGCAGGATTGGCATTAGCTGTGGCTGTAGGATTACCATTGGGGGTGCTTATGGGCTATTTCCCCCAGACTGATAGACTGCTGGCGCCAATCGTGTATTTGACATATCCTATACCGAAAATAGCCCTGTTGCCTATTCTTATGCTTTTGTTTGGGGTAGGGGAGATATCCAAGGTATTGATGATTTTTCTTATAATAGTGTTTCAGGTTGTGGTGGCTGTCCGGGATGGCATAAGGGCAATACCTACAGAGACATTTTATCCTCTGTATTCCTTGGGAGCTTCTTTCAAGGATATATTCTTTGAGGTCCTTTGGCCGGCATCTTTGCCAAAATTCATTACTGCCATCAGGGTTGCGTTGGCTACAGCAATATCGGTTCTTTTTTTTACCGAGACATTTGGAACCCAGTATGGAATGGGATATTTTATCATGGATGCCTGGTTGCGGGTCAATTATCTGGAAATGTATTCCGGTATTGTTGTTTTAAGTCTGTTGGGACTGGTTTTGTTTACCACTATAGATTTAATTGAAAAATATGCCTGTGATTGGCAGTATAAATAGTCTTTTAATATTGCCTTCAGGGATGTCAAGGTAATAGCTAAAATTTTTTATCGTTGATATGTATTATATATATTTGGTAGAATAAGACAACCGAAAGGAAGGATTCCAGTGTCTTCTGATGTAAAAAATGTTATGGAAATTATTGTGGATACTAATTTGGATTCGGCACTTAATAGTATGCATGATGTCTGCAGATGTGAAAAATGCATAGCAGATATCAAGGCAATTGTGCTCAACAAGATGAAACCGATGTATGTTAGTACCCATATGGGTGAGGTTATAGGCAAGCTGCAGGTTCTTGATCCACACAAAAGGGTTGAGTTTTTATGCTGTGTCAATGAAGCTGTTGAAAAGGTCAGAAATAACCCCCATCATGATTAACTTTTTTATTACAATTCGTTATGAAGCAGATTTGAAGCTTTTTGCCTGAGGCAAATTTTGAACAATAGCTTTGTAATGCTGTTACCTATTTTTAGGTAGTTATGTTTTTATCATTAATAAAACTTTGCATTGGTGTATGAATTATCATATATCACATATTAAATTTATACAGAGCGTTTTTAAGTTTAATGTAAAGGAAGGGTGAGCAAAGTGTTAGTAGATGTTAAAAATGTAATGGAAACCTATGTTGAAATGAATTTGGAGCATGTCCTTGATGAAATTCCAAATGTTTGCCGGTGTGAGCAGTGCAGGGCCGATATCAAAGCCCTGGTTCTTAACAGACTGCGCCCCATGTATGTGAGTACAAGCAAGGGTGAGGCTTTAAGTATGATGCAAGCCTTCGACACAGGTAAACAAGTGGAGTTTTTATGCTGTGCAAGGTCTGCTGCTGCTTTGGTAACATCAAATCCGCATCACTGATAAATCCGTGGTGTAAGTAAAGTCAGACTCATTTATGCAGACAAGCTTATTGCTGCATGTTATGGTCTGGTTTATCCATGACATCTGATGTGATTCTGTCATTAAGGCAGGATGGTTTTAGAAATGGGTAAAGGTATAAAGTTGGTTGGGTGTTTGGTGACTGTTATAGTCACTTCATTGTCTGTTTTAGGTTGTACATTTTAGACAGAGATAACGCTCGAATTTTTAGGAAGGTTGGCTGAATACATGTGTTTTGCTGACAATCAAAAAGACCATCGCCGAAGCGATGGTCTTTATTTTGTTTGAAATAATTATCTATGCTTCCTGAAGAATTCCAGAGCAACCTGTGGGAACAGGGCATAGGAGAGAATATCCTCATCGGAAGCGTTTGGATAACCTGCTTCTGCAAGCTGTGCCTTAAAGTCTGCAACCTTTGGCTCTTTAGCATCAGCTACTGCACAGTCGGTAATCATGTCTTCAGGCTTAATCTTCATAGCCTTAAGTACTTCAGGCTTAACAGGCTTTGGAGTCTTACCGAACTTACCACGAGCCAAATCCTTAACCTCATTTGGAACCATTGTATAACGAGGCTGACCACTAGCCTGCATGATAACATTCATTGTAGCCATTGTACCAACAATCTGGGAAGATGGGGTAACCAATGGAGGGAAACCAAGATCTTCACGAACTCTAGGCATTTCATCCAACAATTCCTGATATTTATCAGCAGCGCCCATTTCCTTCAGCTGGTTAACCATATTGGAAAGCATACCACCAGGAATCTGGAAATCCAATACTTTTGGATTTACATCAAAGTATCCAGGAAGGTTGAATTCCTTCATGATTTCTTTCTTTACACCCAGGAAGTGCTTAGCAATAGGCTCCATAGCCTGACGGTCGAGCTTAGTATCACGGGCAGTACCCTCGAGGGTAGCTACCATGGTTTCAGTACAAGGCTGAGAAGTATCATTTGCGAGAGGTGACAGAGCACAGTCGATGATATCAACACCAGCTTCTATAGCCTTTAAGTAGGTCATGGAACCAAAACCGGAAGTGTAATGGGTATGAAGCTCGATTGGCAGACCAACCTGATCCTTCAGCTTCTTTACCAGATCTTCAGCAACATAAGGCTTCAAAAGACCGGACATATCCTTGATACAAATGGAATGAACACCCATTTCGCGGAGTTTGATAGCCAAATCAACGAAGGTCTGATTGGTATGGAATGGACTGATGGTATAAACGAGACAGCCCTGTACATGTGGATGCTCCTTTGCTTTTAGGGCAGCATCAATAGCAGTGCGAAGATTCGTTACATCATTCAGTGCATCAAAAATACGGAATACACCTACACCATGTTCGGAAGCCTTGTTAACAAAAGCACGAACAACATCATCGGAATAATGGTTATAACCTAAGAGGTTCTGACCACGAAGCAACATCTGAATAGGGGTCTTTAAGTGAGCCTTAAGTGTATCAAGGCGCTCCCATGGGTCTTCATCCAAAAAACGAAGACAGCTGTCATATGTAGCACCACCCCATGCTTCAAGAGCATTATAACCAATATTGTCCAGTGCCTCTAACTGAGGAAGCATCTGACCAATACGCATTCTGGTCGCCAACAGCGACTGATGAGCATCACGAAGAACGGTTTCAGTAATTTTTACTGGACCACCTGCAACATTACTTAAACATGACATACCGGAACATCTCCTTAAATATTTAATTCCCCGATTTACCTGCTTATTCCCTTATAAGCAATCTCTAGTTCAAGTATAAATTGTATGATAAATTTTGTCAATGGAACTATGGCATGTATACAAGGTATTTTAAGAGTTTCTCCGATATTTGTTTACTTTTTTCATTTATTCATGTTTTTGAGATGTTACACTAATAAAAAATATGGGGTAAATAATCAGGGGACTGGTGAAAAAGTGTCGTCATATGTCGGTTGAATCCGAATGAAATCCATTGATGGTGGAGCAGACGGTCTTGGGGAGTAGATCAGTTTTGTCTGTTTTTGGGAAGCTCGTCAACAATCTCTATATTATCGAGGATTGATTTCATGTTTTCCCTAAAGCTAGCAATATATGCCTGGCGAAGGTCTTTTTGTCTTTCAGCTTCTTCGGGAGTCAGTCCTTCAGACCTTTGTTTTTTTGCCAAAAGGTTTATTTCATTTATTAATTCTTTTGTAATCATAAAGCCTCCATATAATATTGTTTCACTATGCTATTATATAGAAAAAATTTAATTTTGCCTACAACAGAAGAAAATTTGAACAATGGAATTATATTTTTATTAAATATTTATGCGTTGTGTGGTATAATTACTAAATACTGCAGGAAGGCAGTAATTTTAATCGGATAAAGGGAGAGAATTGCATCATGAAATTAGTAGTAACTATCTTTGGAAAAGACCAGGTGGGAATTATTGCCAGCGTCAGTGGTATTCTTTCTGAAATGAAGGTAAATATCACCAGTGTAAACCAGAATATAGTAGATGGTTTTTTTAATATGGTCATGATGGCTGAATTAACCGATAATACTGTAAAATTGGCAGAAATCCAAAAATGCCTTAAGGAAAAAGGGCAGGAGATGAATCTGGAAATAAAGGTCCAGAATCAGGAAATTTTTAATATTATGCATAATATTTAATTTTTATGTATATTATTCATCAAGATTATTGTGGAGGTCTGTTCAGTGATTACATTTGACAATATATTGGAAACAAACCGGATGATTACGGAGAACAAGCTGGATGTCCGTACAATTACCATGGGGATATCACTTCGTGACTGTGCTCATCCCAACATAAATCAGTTCTGTAAAAATGTCTATGATAAGATTACCAAGAGTGCTGAGTTTCTGGTAAAAACAGGTGAGGATATTGAAGCACAATACGGGATACCGATTATTCACAAGAGAATTTCCGTTACCCCTATTGCCATTGCGGCAGAAGCCTGTGAGACAGATTCCTATGTTCCGGTGGCAGAGATACTCGATAAGGCAGCCAAGGAGGTTGGCGTAAATTTCATCGGCGGTTTTTCTGCTTTGGTGGAAAAGGGCTTTACCAACGGGGATAAGATACTTATAGATTCAATACCGCAGGCATTGGCCACCACGGATGTGGTATGTTCATCGGTAAATCTTGGTTCTACCAAGGCTGGTGTTAATATGGATTGTGTCCGCCAGATGGGTGAAGTAATCAAGCGCACTGCGGAGCTTACCAGGGACCGTGATGCAATAGGCTGTGCCAAACTGGTAGTATTCTGTAATGCTCCTGGGGATAATCCTTTTATGGCTGGTGCTTTTCATGGGGTCAGTGAGGCAGAAAAGGTTGTCAGTGTCGGTGTCAGTGGACCGGGAGTAGTAAAGCATGCCCTTGAAGACCTTAAGGGTGCTGATTTTACAGAGGTGGCAGAAACAATCAAGAAGACTGCCTTTAAGATTACCCGTGTAGGACAGCTGGTAGCCAGGGAGGCTTCACGCCGCTTGGGGGTGCCTTTTGGTATAATCGATCTTTCCCTGGCACCAACCCCTGCTGTGGGTGATTCCGTTGCCAATGTATTGGAGGAAATGGGCCTTGAGAGCTGTGGTGCACCAGGTACTACGGCTGCTCTGGCACTGCTCAATGATGCCGTCAAGAAGGGCGGACTCATGGCTTCCTCTCATGTGGGCGGTCTCTCCGGTGCATTTATTCCTGTCAGTGAAGACCAGGGTATGATTGATGCCATAGAGTGCGGTTCTCTTTCAATTGAAAAACTTGAAGCAATGACCTGTGTATGTTCAGTAGGTCTGGATATGATTGCAGTGGAAGGGGATACTACTGCAGCAACTATTTCCGGTATCATTGCTGATGAAGCAGCCATTGGTATGATAAACAACAAGACTACAGCTGTCCGTGTTATTCCTGTTCCGGGTAAAAAAGTCGGTGACAGTGTTGAATTCGGTGGGCTGTTGGGAATGTGTCCAATTGTTCCTGTTCGCAGCAAGTGGAGTTCTGAGGCCTTTATTGCCAGAGGCGGACGCATTCCGGCTCCACTGCGCAGTCTGACTAATTAATATTATGAGAATTACAAAGAAAATCAAGGCAGAACAGATAAAAATATTGGGTGAGGTATATAAGGATACCAAGCCGGCCCTTATATTCAAAAATCCCTTTGAGCTGTTGATAGCAGTTATTCTATCGGCTCAATGCACTGACAAGCGGGTAAATATCACTACTGCCCGCTTGTTTGCCAAGGCTCCGGATCCACAGGCCATTGTGGACATGGGAATAGCGGAATTGGAAAACGAAATCAGGGATTGCGGTCTGTTTCGCAACAAGGCCAAAAACATCATGGCTACCTGCAGGATGCTGGTGGATGAATTTAATGGTACTGTTCCGGAGGATTATGATACCTTGCTGTCCCTTCCGGGAGTCGGACGAAAAACTGCCAATGTAGTTTGCAGTATAGCCTTCAACAGACCTGCTATAGCAGTTGATACCCATGTATTTCGTGTTTCAAACCGTCTGGGTCTGGCCAAGGGAGATACCCCGCTAAAGGTAGAGGAAGGCCTTATGGCAGCTATTCCAAAGGATAAGTGGTCAGCGGCGCATCATTGGCTGATTTGGCACGGGAGGCGTGTCTGCCGTTCCCGAAACCCACTATGTGGTCAATGTCCATTAAATGGATTGTGCCCCAGCAGGGAAGTTTGATTTTCCCATAGTAGATGATTTTGGAGTGAGTTAGTTGATTTATCGTAAAGCAAAATTTGTTGATATAGAAGCAATTTATAAATTGGTTAATCATTACGCCGAGGAAGGGCTGATGCTGGCACGCTCACGGAATGCTCTTTATGAATCTTTGCGTGATATGATTGTAGCCGTGGATGAAAATGCCGAAGTAATCGGTGTTGGTGGCTTGCATGTCACCTGGGAGAATATGGGTGAGATTCGCTCTTTGGCTGTTGATACTGCCCACAGCAAAAAGGGAATTGGCAGGGAAATTGTGCGTGAATTGATTGCTGAGGGAAAGGAATTAGGTATTAACCAGGTTTTTACCCTGACATACCAGGATAAATTTTTTGAGAAATGCGGGTTCAGGGTTATCAGCAAGAATGAGCTTCCGCATAAGATCTGGAAGGAATGTATTGATTGTCCTAAATTTCCTGATTGTAATGAAATTGCCATGCTTTACAATGAATAAGACGGCAGTTGAAATGTTTACCACATGGTGAAGTGTTTCTCATTCCGGTTGTTCTGTAAAAAGGTGTCCTTTGATTAATCACTGATAGGAGAGTTTTATTCTCAGGGAAGAAAAATTTGAACAATGAAGTTATAATCTGCTTGACACTTATTTGTTGAATTGCTATAATGAGTTCCATCAAGTGTAAAGTATGTTCATATTATAAAGGCATTGATCGAGAGAAGTACCCGATGGGGCATTACAGAGAGCTGCGGTAAGGTGCAACGCAGTATGTGAAGTCGGAGAAATACACTCGTGAGCTGCAGACTGAATTATAGTAGGTTGTGCCGGAAGTCTCCGTTATCTTAGACTAGGGTATGTTAGTACCTGAAGAGAGTGGCTTGCTGAGGCAAGCAGGGTGGTACCGCGAGTATGAGCTCGTCCCTGTTGTGGGACGGGCTTTTTTGTTTTTATGAAAGCGGTCATCCGGCTATATTTTTCCGAAACGGAATGAGAATTATTCATGGGTGGCTTTTCTGATTTTTATCATTTAATCCAGGTACCCATTCACATCGGATAAGCAGCAGGTGCCTTTTCTTCGAACCTGACGCATATTTCTATTTTTTTGCAGGAGGTTAATTATCATGATTATTGTAATGTCACCAAATTCTACAGCAGCTGATCTGGAAAAGGTTAAAATCAAGATTAAATCTGAGGGGCTGGAATACCATCTGTCTACCGGTACTTCCCGTACTATAGTGGGAGTAATAGGGGATAAGAAGGCCATCAGCAATCTGGAAATGCACTGCTGTTTGCCAGGCGTGGAAAAAACCATGCGCATAACTGAAAAATACAAGCTTGTAAGCCGTGAATTCAAGGGTGAGGATTCCATAATAGATATTGATGGTATCAAAATCGGTGGACCAAATCCTGTTGTAATGGCAGGCCCTTGTGCTGTTGAGAGTATGGAACAGCTGATGGAATCAGCCAAGGCAGTGTCTGAGGGTGGTGCACAGTTCCTTCGGGGAGGTGCTTTTAAGCCACGGACCTCACCATATGATTTCCAGGGAATGGCCCTTGATGGTTTAAAAATGCTCCGTGAAGCTGCAGACAGCTTTAATCTTAAGGTGGTTACCGAGGTTTTGGACCAGCGCACTGTGGAAGAGGTTGCTGAATATGCTGATATTCTTCAGATAGGAGCCAGAAATATGCAGAATTTCCAGTTGCTCAAGGAAGTTGGGAGATCCGGAAGACCTGTACTTCTCAAGCGTGGTCTGAGTGCAACCATAAAGGAGTGGCTGAATGCTGCAGAGTATGTAATGAGCTCCGGTTGTGATGATGTAATTTTCTGTGAGCGTGGAATAAGGACATATGAAACTTATACCAGAAATACTCTGGATTTGAGTGCAGTGGTTGCTGTAAAAGAACTGTCTCATCTGCCGGTTATTGTGGATCCTAGTCATGGTACCGGCCGACGCAGTATGGTCAGACCGATGGCCAAGGCAGCTATTGCCGCCGGGGCAGATGGCCTTATTATAGAGGTGCATCCGCACCCTGAGGTAGCCCTTTGTGATGGCGATCAATCCCTTACTCCAGCAGAATTTAACGATGTAATGGATGAAATTAAGAGGTTATCCCAGATATTGAGAGGAGAGTAATAATATGGCCAGACTGAATCTCGCCATCATTGGTGTAGGTCTTATTGGCGGTTCCCTTGGCTTATCCTTAAAGGATAAATTGGGTGATGATATATATATTACTGGTCAATGTCGTACCCAGAAATCAATGGACAAGGCCGTTGAACTGGGAGCCGTTGATTTCGCCTCCGGCGATATAAGGGAAACAGTGAAGGATGCGGATATTGTCTTTTTGAGCACGCCGGTGCTGCAGATGATACCTATGGTGGAAAAGATGCTGCCTTTCCTGAAGAAGGGGGCCATTATTACAGATGCCGGCAGTACCAAGCAGTTTATCTGGAACAGTATAAAGGAGCTTTTGCCAAAGGATATCTACTATATAGCCGGACATCCCATGACCGGGCGTGAAATGAGTGGTGTATCTGCTGCCAGCAAGGACCTTTTCAAGAATAAATGCTATGTCATAGTGGAGGATACCGGGGCTCCAAAGGAAGCCCATGACAAGATTTGTGAGCTTATAAAGCTTACCGGTGCTAATCTCACTACCTTGGATATTGCCAAGCATGACCGTTGTGCTTCCGTGATAAGTCATATTCCTCATGTTACAGCTGCAAGTCTTGTAACCCTGTTGAACCGCAGCCATGGCGACAAGGATGCCTGCCTTAAGCTGGCTGGTGGTGGCTTCAAGGATACCACCCGCATTGCTTCCTCAAATGCAGATATGTGGGCTGATATTTGTATGACCAATAAAGAGGCTATTACCAATCACCTGAAACTGCTGCAGGGGATTTTGGCTGAGGTTGTAGTAGCTATTGAAAGTGGAGACAGGCAGGCTGTACATGATTTTTTTGCTGAGTCCAAAAAAAGCAGGGACAGCATTCTGGAAAAGACAAAGGATATGTACGAATTAATCTGATAGCCTGTTTTTAGCTATGGCCGTTGTTACGGTCATAGCTTTTTTGTTATAAATAAATGGGATATAGCAGGAAACTTTAATTTTGTATAGAAAATATCAACATGGTAATTTATCTTATGTTAGCGGGTGTTGTTTGTTTACCAGGCAAGTGGGGAGATAATATTCGGTGACAAAACAGGTAAATTTGATCAGAATTCAGCGGTAGAGCACCCTTCCACTGAATTAGTTCCATGTAATATCATGTGTAAGGAGATGATTTTCTTGAAAAAGTTTTTTTGTTTGGGGTTGTTGCTCCTGGGGCTGACCATGATGCCTGTTTCTGAAGCTGCTACCCAAGGGACCAATACCGAGGGTGGATTATATGTTACAGACTGCAATGAATGGATTAGCCTGTTTTCATCAGCCAGCGTTGATTCAAACGCCATCACCCGTATACCTCTGGGGGATGTAGTCACCATAATTGATGACAATGATCCATGTTATAAGGATAAGGTATTTGCCCATGTTCGCTATATGGATAAGTCAGGCTATGCACTGTATCAATACCTGACACCACATTGGACCTTTTATCGCGTGACAAACTGTAAGGAGTGGATTAGTCTTAGGGCTGAGCCTTCAGTAGATTCCCAGGCAATAGCCTGCATACCGTTGGGGGAAAATGTCAGATTTGTAAAAAATGCCGCTAATGGATTCTGTTATGTTTATTATAATGGTCAACTGGGATATGCCCTGGCAGATTATTTGGAGTAAACATAATGACCCTGATTTTCAATTAAATGTATATTCTTTTTTATCTAGGAGGAAATATGAGATATCTTCGTTCAATAAAATTATTATTGGTTGCTGTTATAATGCTTATGGCTGCTTCCGGAACTGCTTCTGCCGGCAGCCAGGATTTTACCCTTGTTAATGGTACAGGGCGTACAATTTCCTATATTTATCTTAGTCCTACCCAGTGTTCTGACTGGATTTATCAGGATGAGCTTGGTAACAATGTGCTCCGTCCAGGGCAGGAAATATTCCTGGATTTTGATCCAAGGGATAATGTGCAGTATTGGGATGTAAAGGTAGTCTATGATAATGGTGAGGAAGGCTACTGGATTGGTCTCGATCTTTATAGGATTTATTCTCTTACAATAAGACCTGGTGGTTCTTCAAGTATAGAAATGATTTAATTGGTTTAAATATGTCCCCCCCATTATCCGTATAGATACTCTGTGTGTGAATTTAAGGAGGATTTATGAGTATTTTTGGCTTAACTAAGGGAACAGAGCTGGAAAAATTGGTACAGGGTGCCATGCAGGCGGAAGCCAATGGAACAATGATGTATTATGCTTTGGCCCGCCTGGCGAAGGAACAGGGTATGGATGAGGTGGCAGAAAAATTTATTGCCTCTGCTAATCAGGAAGCTGTTCATGCTGGTTTTTATGCCATATTGAATGGAAAATATCCACAGGATTTTTGGAGCTTGGCCCGTACATTACAACAAGCTGAAGAAAGTGGCGAGCAGAAAGTTAGTGCTATGGCAGCTAAATTCCGTGAAGCAGGTCTTACGGAAGCAGCAGATGAGATGGAGATTTTTGCCAAAGAGGAAGGTCATCATGGTGCCGTCCTGAAAGAAATTCTCGATAAATATGGACCTGATACCCAGATACCTGCTGGTGCTACTGTTTATGTATGTCCTGTTTGTGGCTACGAATACATTGGGGATATAAACAAGGAGCCTGATGATTATACTTGTCCATTGTGCGGACAGCCTAAAACTATTTTTAAGAAAAAATAACTCGGTGTAAGATG
>NZ_JAILFV010000047.1 GCF_024697385.1 Anaerovibrio sp. | reverse complement strand
TTCTCCTTTTATAACAGCGACAATATTATTCATTGATGACATTGCTGCCGCCATCGCACCGGCACTTTTAGCGCCCTGCCACCCAGAGTTAACGAACTCCGTACTAACATTCTTGATTTTTCGGCGAAATATCTTTTTTTTAATAGTTTCTTTTGCTTTTTGGCCATCTTCAATGGCTTTTTGACGCCCTTTTTTAGGAACTTTCACTCCTTTCTCTTTACGATATTCTTTACCATCATTTCCATAATATTCTTCATTTGATCTGTCACGTTTTGCATTATTCTGTTTTTGACTTACCGCTTTAAAATTATCATCATCGTTGGCTATTTCCCTTATGTCATCTTTACTAACCCAAACATCGTCTTTATACTCCTGATATACCTTTTTAAGTGGCTCAATGTGGTCTATCTGAGCGGCATGTTCCCGGTAATTATCACCGTATTTAGCTTTTGCTTCTTTAGTTGGTAATAATTTGTCACCAGTATATGGGTCCTTTAAAGATTTTCCATTGGAAAACACTCTTTTTGAATAAGCTACACGATATGGTGACTTACCTTCTTCTTTTTCATATACAGCACGATTCTTAGTATACTTTGGTTTAGCATAGTCTTCATTCAAGCGGGAAACTTCAAGGTTAACCTGATCCCCGGTCGCTATACCATTGGCAATCTGCCTATTTTTCTCTTGTTCTTCTTTTTTATTCATACCGCATCATTCCAAAACGTAACGTGTCATTTCTTTTTGAAGTTCAACATAACGTGTTAACATATCTTCTACTTCATGTATATTGAAGTAATGTCCCCTATCATTAAGACGTGTAAGCATATCCTCATTAAACTCAAGTGCTTCAACTGCGTCAGTAATCAATTTGCGCTCATTCTCAGAAAATGACTTATCTGCATGAGCCAAGCCCATCAACTCAAATAGTATCATTTTCCTTTCTTTCATATCACTTTTATCCTTAACTTCTTCAATAATGCTCCTAAAGCGATATGCCAGCTGAAAATACTTTTCTCCCTCTTGATTGTGCCTTGCTTCATCTGTTTCCACCTTTTCAATTATGGGTGCACCGACTTTTTCACCTACTTCGGCAGCATATAAACGCATCATTTGACGTTCGTTATTCGTATACTTCCCATCCGCATAACACAGCATCCCAGCAAGCTGTAAAAATCTCTCCTGATTATCAGTACTCAATCTGTTCAAAAACATGACAAGCCCTCCAATTTTATATTATTTTTATCTTTACTCACTTATATACATTACCTTCTGTTTCCCAAATATATTTTCGGTATCCAATTCATCCTAAGTATCACCGTCCTTGAAGTTCTATAATTACCCGAATTACCAGTGGAATGACTATTTTTCTATCCCAACATCAAAATTATTTAAAAAATGGGCTTATGATGTTGTAAACAATTCCCAAAATAAAGCTTGCTATCCACTCAAAAGGGTATACCAAATATCCTATTATTCTGCCAAAAATTTTTATTGGCAGCCATAATATCAATGTTCCAACCACAATCATGATTGGGAAATAAGCGACTATTTTGAAATATTCAAAAAAAGTTTTGATTTCAAAAATTTTGGAACCATTGAATTTTATATCTATTGGCATACAAACCAAACAAGTTAACCCCAAAGACAGTATAATCACAAAACCACAAATAAACGGCTCTGTTTTACTTAATTTCAAAACAACATCAGGAAGTTGATCAATAACAAATTCCAGCGCACTATCAGGGGGAAAAACTGAATACCATAGTGCATCAAATAACCCCATATTGTTAACCCTCCTAATGGATTAGATAGTTTATTTCAACAAAGATTATTTACAAACATAGGTCCAGATTTCTAAAAGCTATTTATTATGCTCTTTCCCAGCGTGGTTTGTGTTTCCCATCAGGGCTTGACGGACATTTTCCAGAACCCGTTGGCGGATTCGTAGCCGGTGCACCTGCACTTTCTGATCTGCTGATACCACCACCACATTTCTTACCGCAAAAAAGACATATTGGTTCCCATTTCACTGTACTCATAATAGATCTCCTCCCTATTGCTTTTCGCAAAATATTTAATA
>NZ_JAILFV010000021.1 GCF_024697385.1 Anaerovibrio sp. | reverse complement strand
GCCATTGTTCAAATTTTTCTTCTTTAGAAGAAAAATCTTCCAATTAGCGTTTCAACGAGCTGGGAGATATGCTCGCCAGCTGTTGTAGTTTGTTTTCCCCCACCTAAAGAGGAAGGGGACATCTTAAAGCTCGTTATAACTATGAACTATAATCCAGCAAGCATAACAGTACTGTTTAAAATAAATCCAACAGATCCTCTACAAAGCTGCTTGCACCGTCAGCAACTTCACTTCCGGCATCAGCCAGGTCACTGGCAGCGTCCGCGACGGTATCCGCCGCTGTATCGGCAGCACTTGATACAGTATCTACTACAGCACTGCCCGCTGATGAAATATTATCCGTAACATTATTCACCGCATCCCCTGAAACGAAAAAGAATCCCCCTCCTCCATCAGCCGGTGCTGGTGCTGGTGCCGGTGCCACAGGAGGTGGCTGCGCACCGGGCTGGGCAGCATAGGCGGTATTATTACCAGCCATGGCATGACCTACTGCCATTCCCACCATGGCACCACCGGCGCCGGCCAGCATTGCACCACCATATCCATTTCCATAGCCCTGCTGAACAGGCTGCCCCTGAACCCCCTGTGGAACAGCTCCGCCAGCCAATCCGGCTCCCATCCCAACATTAACTCCACCAATGGAAGTCCTCAGCTTGTCAATCTCCTGATAATGTTTGGCGATGGTCATCAGCTTATCAGCCATCTCCTTTTCACCCGTGATATCCGGCTGTGTCTGGAATTGGTTCAGTACACTGCGGTAATCAGGTAACGGCTGCCAAAATCCCAACATATTTTTCATATTGTCTATAGCTATATAATTTACAGAATTGGCCGTTCCGGCCTGATTCCGTCCATTTAGATCCATCAGCTTGGTTCCGCAAACACTGCAAAACTTTGAATCACTATCACACTTAGCACCACAATTATGGCAAAACGGCATATAAATCCCTCCCGGCAATAATCTGCTCTTAATCGAACTTCGTCAATTATTGTATGATATCCTGCTTATTTAATGTGATAAAATAAATTAATTATTCTAAATTCTAACGCCTCCACACCAAAAAAGATAAAATCAATATAACTGTTTTTGTGATAAAATAAAGACAGGCTAATTCAATAAACAATCAGTAGGGGGAATACCATGACCACAAAAATAAATGCCAAACGGATTACATTTCCTGCCATTGCTGTTTCAATGGCCTTCATAACATCATTGATTCCACTATTTTCAATGCCCATGGGCGGGACAGTAACTCCCTGCAGTATGCTATTCATTGCCATAATAGGTCATATATACGGACTTCGTACCGGAATACTGACAGGAATAGCCTTTGGTATTTTACAGTTTATGTTTTTTCCATACATTCTCAGTATCCCTCAGGTAATAGTTGACTACATTCTTGCCTTTGGAGCCTTAGGCCTTTCCGGGCTGGTAAAGAATACTCCTGATAAATTAATCTGGGCCTACCTGATCGGCTGTTGCGGAAGGCTCTTTTTTGCAGTTATCTCAGGGTGTCTTTTTTTTGCTTATTATGCACCGGAATATTATAACAGTGCATTTCTCTATTCTCTCGCCTATAATTTCAGCTATATTGCTGCAGAAGCTGCCTTAACAGTCATATTCATATCATTGCCTCCGGTGAAAAAGATGCTTCAGTATGGATATGACACCGTAAAAGATAATTAATTGACGGGGAAAGCCTTTCAAAAAAAAGTGGATGTGA
Organism: Anaerovibrio sp.; assembly: GCF_024697385.1. Taxonomy (GTDB): domain Bacteria; phylum Bacillota; class Negativicutes; order Selenomonadales; family Selenomonadaceae; genus Anaerovibrio. Next base: position 4,601 of record NZ_JAILFV010000021.1, on the reverse strand, counting down.
CAACACTCACATCCACTTTTTATGTTACATATTATGCTTTACCATCAGAACCCAATACATTCTTTATCTTATGAAGTACAATATCATGAATGTACTGGCGTGCAGGTTTGAGATACTGGCGAGGATCAAAATGATCAGGGTGAGTAGCCATATGCTCACGGATTCCTGCAGTCAGAGCCAAACGCATATCAGAATCAATATTTATCTTGCACACTGAGCTATGTGCTGCCTTGCGAAGCTGATCCTCAGGAATGCCAATGGCATCAGTGAGAGCACCACCGTACTTATTAATCAGTTCAACAAATCTTGGAACTACTGATGAAGCTCCGTGCAAAACAATTGGGAACTTAGGTAATCTGTTACTGATGTCCTCCAGGATATCAAACCGAAGCTCAGGTGGTACCAATACGCCCTCAGCGTTTCTGGTGCACTGTTCAGGTTTAAACTTGAAAGCCCCATGGCTGGTTCCTATTGCAATAGCCAGGGAATCAACTCCTGTACGGCTTACAAATTCCTCAACCTCATCCGGCTGGGTATATGAAGCATTTTCATGGGACACATTAACATCATCCTCAATACCTGATAACTGTCCCAACTCTCCCTCTACCACTACTCCATTTGCATGAGCGTATTCCACAACCTTCTTGGTAAGTTCCACATTATCGTTAAAAGGAAGTGAAGATCCATCAATCATAACAGAAGTAAAACCGCTGTCGATACAAGCCTTGCAGATATCAAAATCAGCGCCATGGTCCAAATGCAGGGCTACCGGTACGCTACTTACACGCAATGCAGATTGCACCAACCCTACCAGATATTCTGAGCCGGCATATTTTCTGGCACCAGCCGATGCCTGCAAAATAACAGGTGACTTGGTCTCCTCCGCTGCACTCATAATACCCTGAACAATTTCCATATTGTTTACATTAAATGCGCCTATTGCATATCCACCTGCATATGCTTTATCGAACATTTCCTTGGTATCAACTAATGGCATAATTTATCCCCCCACAATTATTATTATTTCATATTATACCATAGAAATATTATAAAAAATAGACCTAAAGCAGTTGAAATACAGAAAAATAAAGGCTTTTTTACAATAAGTACTAACAAACAATAATTTATTACCTATATATTATATGATAATCAGTTTCATTACCAAAGAAAAATAACTGCACCTGTTTTTGACAGCCAATTGTCTATTTACAGCATCCCCTCCGGAACAAAAAAACAAAATGCCTTAGCCCTATACTCTTTGAATATTTTCTGCCGGAAGACTATTTATAAACCGACATGGAGTGGAATGCTTTTCCCGCCCAAGGGTATAAGACAGATATAATCCTTTTTTGGCTCTGGTTATACCCACATAAAACAATCTGGCTTCCTCCTCCATAACCCCTGACCGCAATGAGAAGAAGCTGGGGAATACCCCCTCCTGCAGTCCTGCAAAAAATACATAATCAAATTCAAGCCCCTTAGCCTGGTGCACTGTAATAACAGGTATTTTAGGATGCTCCGTCAGCATTAGGTCAAATTCCGTATTGGATAGGGAAGTTATATTTAGAAGTGCCTTTATCCTGTCCTGGCATGACTCTGACAGATTATCCCGTTCCCGGATAAAACGATACAGCTGGCGGAGGTTTTCTACCTTCCTTGTGCCTTTGCCGGAAATATTCGAGGCATCTTCCTTTTGGTATTTACTAAGTATACCCATTTCGGAAATTATCCTGTGCATCAAATCCTGGGGTCTCATTTCAGACATATACTGCCTGTAAGTGCTTATTTCCTGGGCAAACCGGGCAAACTGCTTCGAATATCTGGCAAAAAAGCGGCGACGCTCATCAATTCCCTTGATAATCTTGTTATTAACCACATAAATCAGGCATTCACCGGTAGCGCATATATCATCATAAGCATCATGGGTAGATTTATGACTGACCCTGCAGAATTCACCTATTGTGGAAAGCTTGTGATTGGGCAGCTCGGGATAAAATCGACGAAAGAGATCCAATGTATCATAGTGGGCCAGGGTCTCCAGCCCCCCCATTCCCAGCCTGTTGAGCTGACTTGCCAAAATAGACAGGTCATATCCTACATTATGTCCTACAATTACACTGTCTCTTGCAAAATCAAGAAATTGACTCAATGCCATTGCCGGATCAATTCCTTCAGCTTGAAGCATTTCATCAGTAATATGATGTGTATGAACAGATTGACCTACAGGCTTACCTGCCTTTAACAGCAAATTGATTTTATCCACCATTTCACCCTCTTTATTGAGTCGTATGGCAGCTATCTGTATAATTTCATCATTTGCAGTATCCAGCCCGGTGGACTCTACATCAAAGACAACGACATTTTCCCTCTCCAGTTCCCTTCTCAGCATTTCAAAAGGCTCATTGTATTTTGTGGTGGAAGGATGGAGCATATCACTTGGACGGATACCCAGACTTACTGCTTCGTCAGATTTGATGCGTTCAATTGTTTTCTCACCAATTCCTGAAGCATATTCCTTGGCCACACGGCACAGGCTTATATCATCCCACTCATTTAACAGTATATTAAAAACTGCCAATACATCCTTTATTTCCTTCCTGCGGAAAAAATGAAACTCATCCACCAGCATAAATTCCAATGGAAAATCTGTAAAATCCCTCCCGGCTTTTAACTGATTTTCCTTACGCTGCTCAATAATCCTGATGAACGACTCCGATAATTTTCTGTTATATGTATTTGCCCTGGTCAGGATACATACCCTGGACAAATCCTTCGGCTTCAGCTGTTGAAGTCTGTGGTATATCCAATCGGCTTCCATGTAACTGCTTGGCTGTGCAGTACAAATTATTTTCTCCCCATAATCTTCACTCATAGACTGGGCATCCTCCTGAAATAATTGACTCACCCTTTCAGGAAATGTCTTTTTCAGGTACTCATATGAACTGTTCAGAAGTATTCTCGTGGAACGGTAGTTTTTACTATAAACTACAATTTTCGGTGAAAAATCCCGTATATACTTTTTAAAAATTAAATCAGGCTGCGAACCACGCCATTCATATATAGTCTGAAAGAAATCACCACACATGATGATGTTGCTTCTGCCAAATAATTGCTCCAGCACACAGTATTCCAGCCTGCTTGTGTCCTGTACTTCATCAACGCACCAAAACTTAAAGGCATTTTGCCACCGAGTTTTTATTTCCGGTGATTTTAGCAGATAAAAGGCTATATTGATCAAATCAGAAAAATCCAGAACATGAGCCTTACGAAGCGCATTATCATATATTGACATAAGTCTGCCGCCATCACCCTGAAACAACATGATAAGGTCACCACAGGATCTGTTGTCAACACGGCTGGCATCCTCTACTCTGGTTCCCATATCCATTATCAGCCGGTCAATAACCCTCTGATAATCCTTGCTTAAATCATCGGAAAAATAATCATATTCCCCCCGATATTCCTTGAACAGGGCCATCATTCTCTGCACTGCACCTGCCCAGCCCCTATGAGAATTAATCATATCAAATTCAGGGATATTTTTTATCAGTTCCAGGCAATCATCTTCATCAAAGATTACAGAATCACTGGCAATACCTATATCTGCCCTCTTGGCTTCCCAACGGATGATTTCATAACAAAAACCATGGAAGGTCCTGATCATCACATCATTGCCTGCATCCCCCAAAACATCAACTACCCTGTTTTTCATTTCACTGCAGGCCTTGTTGGTAAATGTAAGGCATGCAATCTGCTCAGGAGATGCCTTGCCGGAACCTATAATATTTCCTATGCGGTGAGCTATGGTATTGGTTTTCCCCGTTCCGGCTGAGGCCACCAAAAGAAGATTCTTTTCTGTTTCCCCCACAATTTCCTGCTGGCGTTCATTTAATATTTGGCTTTGTTCATTCTTAATATTCATAGGTTATTTTCTCCAAAACCTAATTTTTATAACTTTATATTCATTATTTTATATAAAAAAATGCAGAAAAACAAGTGACCTGCTTTTCTGCAAAAATAGCAAAATCAGATTCAGCTATATTCCGAATCCGTAACATTATTTTTTTTTAAAGAAAATGCCAGCTTCCAGGCAATCAGCCCAAAAAGAATTCCCAAAACCATTCCTGTCATTACATCGCTTGGATAATGGACAAAGAGATAGATTCTGGAAAATCCCATTATAAAGGCTATGGCAAATCCCAACAGGGACCACTTTTTATTCCCGGCACTCAACAAGGCAGTTGCTGCCGCAAAAGAACTGAAGGTATGTCCTGAGGGAAAGGAAAAGCTGTCCACAGGGGGAAGTACAGGCAAAACTGACACCCCCGCAAAATCAAAGCACGGCCTCTGCCTCATGACAATGTGTTTAATGAGTTCATTTCCTACCAGATGAGTGAAAGCTACACCCAGTAAAACAGCGATACCTGTGCGGCGGTACTTTTTGCTGCAGCATAACACACTCCCCACGACAATCCACATAAAGGCATACTCACCTACAAAGGATATGACACGCATAAAGGGAGTAAGCCATTCAGCAACTATATTGTGTTGAACAGCAAATATTATCATATGGTCACAATTAACAATCCAGTCCATTATAT
>NZ_JAILFV010000153.1 GCF_024697385.1 Anaerovibrio sp. | reverse complement strand
ATATCTGAATTTAAAACAGATTATCCCAAATTATATGAATGTATAAAAAATGAATATAATAGTATACCAAATTACAAAAAATATTTTGACGAATTGTATTTAACAAATGCGCGAATAAATGCCAAGCTTTTGTTTAACTATTTAAACATTGCTAAATTCGAGGAATTGGTTGATTTGTTGGAAGTTCGATATGAAGATGATCCGTTAAGTAATGAAAAAATATCAAGCGAGGAGGATCATAAGCAGATAGTGGAATCTATGCTGGCTAAAGGAACTGTTAAAACTGATTATCCCCCGGAAAAGGTATTAAAGATTATTGAGGATGTGCGTTGGATGCGGTCTCAGAGAAATGATATTATGCATGCCAATTCTTCTAAAAATCTTGTATCAAGCAAAGAACTCACGGACAAAATGAAGGAGTTATTGAATGACATGGAAGAATTGCTTTCAGGTGGTAAAAACTGAGATATTTGGTAGGGGGTATAGGAATGGCAAAGAATGTGTTACTGACATTTCTCAGTACAATAGGACTTGAAAAAAATGAGGATATTAAAGCTAATGATGAATTTAAAGAAAGAAATATTACTCTTCGAAAAGCCAAATACGATTTAGAGGATGGCAGGGAGCCGGTTGAGACTCATATGACCAACGAATCAGCACTGAGGTACCTGTCAGTACATCTTCCTGAGAATGAGAGGATAGACAAGGTTTTTGTATTCACTACCAGTGAAGTTCTATCCCCAATAAAATGCAGGGAGACTTTTTTGGGAGTTAAAGCTGATGGTACTGCTGAATATTGCACCCATTTTGAATATTTCAAAAAAAGATTATCCATGTTTTTGCCGGAATATAATGACTGCTTAATTGTGTCCCAGGATTTTTCCGGTAATGACTGGGATCATTATATGCGGGATATCGTTGCAATGGCAAAGAAAATACAGGAATATTCTGAAGGGCAGGAAGTGTGTCTTTCAGTTGATCTTACCGGTGGTTTTCGCAATGCCAACATGATTGTTTTGAGTATTGCGAAGCTATTGCAGTATAGTGGCATTGCAATAAATAAAATTCTTTATTCCAATTATTCAATAAAAGGGGAAGTTAAAAAAGTTGAGATTTCCAATGGCATTTATGAGTTGTTCGATTTGGTATCCGGAGCTGAGGAATTTATCCGCTTTGGCAGTGTGGATTCTATTAGTGCTTATTTTAAGGAAAAGCATGATGTAGGGAAGGAACTGAATGCGTTGCTGGAAGCAATGAAACATTTTGCCCAACAGATAAGACTGTGCCACTATGGGACATTGAAAAATGCCATTAAATGTTTGGGGGATAAGGTAGATATCTTTGAAAAATATATAAAAAATAATGATGTAGATGTATATGCTAAATTGTTTTCCAGTCTTTTGGCCCGTATTCATAAGGAATATGATGAAATACTTCATGTCGATTTTTCTGATGAGGCCATGGCGGATATTGTACTTATGAAATGGTGCCTGAACAAGGATTATTTGCAGCAGGTTTTGACACTTTATACGGAGCGGGTGCCGGAGATTATTCTAAAGGGTGGTATTGTTCAAATAAGTGATTCATATAAATCTGAAAAAAGTGGAGACCGTAAGAAGCTGCCAACAACAGTTGCCTATGAGTTGTTTGTTGATAATTCAGGTGAAGAGGATAGAAAGAAATTAAACAGTTCTATGTCTGAATGCAGAAAACAAATAATACAAAAAATAAAATTACATTGTAATAGAAAATTAGGTGCAGATAAGTTGTCCAGGGAAGAGATTAGCAATGAGGTTTTTGAATCCTTAAATCAAAAAAATGATGACGGTACATACCTAAATGAATTAATTTACATAGAAAATGAAAATGAGATTTTAGAGCATCTTGTAGAGTATGAGAATATTCGTTATTCAGTGGCCCATGATGTAAAAATGTCTGATTGTAATATGACTTTTTGGAAAGATGCATACATGGATGCAGAGAGAAAGGCCATAGAAAAAGGGGATAAGGCTTGGATTAAGTGGGATGAAATATGCGATGATAAGGCAAAATATAATAAATTAATGCGGGTGTATTTTGGTAACGCAAAAGGGGATGAAATAGAAAAGATATTTGGATTAAGGATTGTTGTTACAAGTAATATAATTCGTAAAATTTTTTCAGGGCAGGTGGAGTGCGCACAGGGAATATCTATGGAATGTATTAAGTGTATAGATCAAGAATACAGACGCATACGAAATGAGAGGGTTATATCAAATCATGCAAAAGATGAAGATTCAGTATGGACTTATAAGGAATTGAAGGAGGCATTGGATGAGGGGATAAAATATTTGGAAAATACATTGAAACTTGTTAAAGACTAATTATTGGAGGAGGAGATAATTTGGAACGGAAAGCAATACTTTTTGATGTACGCTCTATTCAACGGTATATTTACGCTGCTAATAAATTAAGAACAAATATTGGGGCATCCTATATAGTGGAAAATCTTTTCAGTGAAACGCTGGTAAAGGTATTGGACAAAAATTTTAATGGCTCCAAAGATCTTAAAAGCTGGGAAAAACCATTTTATGCAGAACGAGAATCAACGGAATATCAGTGTCAGATAGCGTATATTGGCGGTGGTAATGCCATGGTGCTGTTTGATATTTCAGTTGATGATGATGAATTGAAAAGATTGGTGGCATTATTTTCACAAAAAGTCCTGATAAAAGCTCCTGGGCTACATATAGGTGCAGCCATAGGGATATTGGACTTTAGCAATAATGAAACATATAAGAATTCTCGCAATAAACTGTTTGCTGTTTTAAAGCAGAATCAAAATAATATTATTCCTACAGTCAGTCTTCCATATACCGGTTTTACTCAGGTATGTGATATTGATGGTGAAGTAGCAAGCTATTACGACGACCAGGGACTGTTTCCAAAGGAACGGCACAATTATTATTCCCATGAAATAGTGGCTAAGGCCAATGCAGTAAAAAAATCCAATGATAAATTGGAAGGGATGTTTGCGAAGGAGCTTAATGATGGAGAATATTCCTTCCCAACGGAATTGGAAAACCTTGGACAGCAGGCAAAGAAAAACTATATTGCCATTGTGCATATTGATGGAAACAATATGGGGGTAAAATTTAGTAGCTGTACTGATTTGTCAAGTCACAGGGAGCTTTCTGCTGATATCAAGGAAAAAACAAAAAAATCCTTTGGCAGACTTTTAGCAAGCATAGTAGCTGAATACGAGGATTATAAAAGTAATAAATCATTAAATCTGCAAGAGGCTGATGGCAAAAAGCTTTTGCCGATAAGACCGCTTATTTTGGGCGGTGATGATGTAACCTTTATTTGTCCGGCAAAGGTAGCAATTGCTTACTCAAAGAGATTTATTCAATTTATGGCTGAGAAGTCAGAAGATATTAATACAGAGGCTGCAAGGAGTATAGACTGCTGTGGTGGTATTGCTATTTTGCCTACCAAATATCCATTTTTCCGTGGATATATATTGGCAGAACAGCTTTGCGATTCAGCAAAGGAGAAAATGCGTGAGCTTTGGGATGAAAATAATCCGGACAGCGGGTCCGGTTGGCTTGACTTTGTATTTCTTCACGGCGAGCAGGCACCAACCCTTAAACAGATTCTGGCAAGGGAATATAAAGCGGCTCTGGGCAATATGCATTTTGGCCCTTATTGTGTTATTAAAAATACTGCCGGGAAAAAAGCAGATGATGATCATATGTTGGATAAACTAATTGAATGCTCGAAGCAGTTTACACTTTCCAAGCAATATATGCAGAAAAATAAGGTTAAAGGGTTGCGGGCTGTATTACAGAAGGATGAAGGAATGATTAACAGCTTTATGTTACAATTAAACATTATCGATCAAAAAATGCCTTCTGTAGAATATAAATATATTAATTCTGCAACTGGTTGGGGTACTGGTATTAATAAAGGTTTTACTCCATATGTAGATGCAATTGAAATGATGGAATATATGGAAGGAGCTGATAAATAATGGCGGTAATAGAATTAACCATAAAGACATTGTCACCTATTCATCTAAGCTCCGGTGAAGCAGATGTTATTGTGGATTCAGAAGTAGCTCATGATAAATATGGAATGCCTGTTTTTTCCGGACGCAGAGTAAAAGGACTGCTTCGGGAAAGTGCATTGGAAGTAGTCTGCATGCAGGGGTTGGAGAAATATGGTTATTTGATAAGCAGATTGTTTGAGCATGATTGCAAAAAAAGCTGTCCTGAAGCACTTAATATATCTGATTTTCATATAACTCCCCGCGAAGATTATGCCGAGTTTTGTCAGGCACTTGAAAGTATCCAAGAGGAGTATGCTGCTATTATCAGTCCTGCTGATGTACTTGAGGAATTTACATCTATTCGTTATCAGACAAAAATGAAGGATGGATTAGCAGAAAAAGGCTCATTCCGTAATATAAGGGTCGTGAATGAAGACTTGGATTTTTATGGCGTTATTGAGGCGGAGCAGCTTAGCGAGGAGGCTTTGGAACTGATAGCTCTTGCAGTAAGAAATCTGCGCGGTGCTGGAATGAAGAGAAATCGTGGCTTTGGTCGCATCAGTTGTTCCATGAAACTTTCTGATAATCAAACCGAGCAGGATATTATAGATAAATTGTTTGCAAAGGAGGTAAGGTAATGAAACGCATAAAAGTTACAATTACAGCTGTTGATTCTTTGATTATAACCTCTTCAAGTGGAGATAGCGTTCTTACTTCCAGTGCAAATTATATTCCCGGCACCATGCTTCGTGGTATAATAGCCGGCAAATATATAAAAGAGAAAAATTTGGTGCTTTCTGCCCATGAGGATGAAGGTTTCAGAAAACTGTTTTTTGGGAAAATAAATTATACAAATTCATTACCGTCGTTTAATGGTAAGGCGGCTATTCCAGTGCCATTTTCAGTAATGAAACACAAGAGCACAGGTGAAATTCAGGATTTATTGGTAAACGACAGTTTGATGCCGGGATTTAAAAATATCCGTGGATTGGCGGTTGTATGCGAGGATAAACTATGTGGTATTTCCGTTGATAAAAGCATGTCGTTTCATATGAGCCGAAGCAGTGAAGCAGAACGCATTGCTGGAAAAAGCCTGGATGGACAGGTGTTTAATTACGAATCTATTTCGCCCGGGCAGGTTTTTGTTGGTGAAATAATAGGTGATGAAGATAATTTAAAGGAATTAATGAGTTCTATCTCCCAGAAAACTTTCTTTGGGCGGGTGGGCCGTTCAAGGTTTACTCAGTATGGTACTGTCAGGATTGATTTGGGAGAAATTGAGGACTTGGAGCAGTTACATCCTCAGGGGAACAATCAGATATTTGTACATGTTTTGGCACCAATAATTCCACAAAATGGCATGATCAGCTCTGTGGCTAAAACTTTAAATGATATGTGCCAAAAGTATTTGCCTGGGGTAAAGGTCAGTGCTGATAAGGTGTTCTCTCAAATAATATCAATAGATAATTTTGTCAATATCTGGGGGATGAAGCGACCACGGGTACAGGCGTTAAATGCAGGTACTGTATTTGCTTTGGAAAAGGATCAGTGGACAGCAGATGATATACAGAAGCTGACAATCATGATGTATGGTGGACTGGGACAGCGTACTCAGGAAGGCTTTGGACAAATGAGATTGTGGGCAGGTGATATAAAGCAGGTTGGTAATCTTGCTGATATCAGCGTTACTGACAAGGGAACTCAAAATATAAAATCAGGTATTGCCCGTAAGCTTACTCAACAGGTGGTAAAAAGGTTTATTTTGGAGCAGTTAAAACAATTTGCTTATAAGGATGCTTTGGCAATAAAAAATACAATTAGAGGGAAGACACATTTCTTTGCCAGATTGCTGCAGGAATTGGGCAGCCTGGATGTCACTGGTAACAATCGGCTGATGCTCAGTGACAAAGTCAGGGCCAATATGGCAGAAAGGGATAAGAGCCCGTATTATAAGGCAATGAAGCAAATCAGCGTACATGAAAGAGTCTTTGATGAGTTGCTGGAAGATTCTTCAGCAGAAATGCCATATATTGAAGATTGGCATACGGCTTTGACTCGAAATAAACTTAGTGAATTGATGGCAATTTTAGACATGAAGATTTCGGATAAAGAAATATCAAATGGGGAATATTTCTATACATATTGGTATTGGTTATTTAGATATTGTCGAAAGTTTGCTGTCAGTGCGAAGGGAGGCCGCTGATATGGGAGAAAATAATTATTTGGGTGATGCTGCGGTTATTGCTCGCATTGTATTAACTGGCAGGTTAGTCTTAAAATCTCCACTTTGTATCGGAGATGGTTCCGGGGAGAATAACCAAGGCAATGATAAAGATATACATATCCAGAAGAATAAGTCCGGAAAGCCATTTATTCCCGGGACATCTATGTGTGGGGTATTACGGTGTTTTGTTGATGAGGAAATGAATAATAATTCGGAGCTGCTTTTTGGCAGTGATGATGCTCAAGGGAGTCAGAGCCTGGTACAAATATATGATATTGTATTGGAAAATTCCAATCAGACATATCGTGATGGTGTGGCTATCCATGATTATACCGGGGTAGCCAAAACAGGTGCAAAGTATGACTATGAAATAGTGGACCATGGGGAAGGCGATTTTAGACTGGAAGCTGTTATTAGACAGAAGCAGGAGGCAGGCAAAGATAATATTCGTGAGGATATAATCAGAATAAAGGATAAGCTTGAGGCAGGAATCCGGCTTGGTGCAATGACAGCCAAGGGGATGGGGCTTGTGCAGCTGAAGAAGGCGAAGCTTGGGCTTTATGATTTAAAAAATAACAAGGATGATGTAAAGGCATGGTTTATGAAGCCTGAAGCTGTACCAAGTGATGCTTCAGACAGAATGAAGGATCAATTGGAGAAGCTGCCGGGAACGCAGGTCCCATTATTTGAAGGTGATTTTGAACTTCGGAGTACCATGATTATACGGACTGACAATATGGATATATCTGAAAATGGTAATAAACATATTGATAAGGTCTTCCTGAGAAATTCTGCCGGACAGTATGTAGTTCCAGGGACCAGCATTAAGGGAGTATTACGGCATCGGGCCCGGTATATATTGGATAGATTATGTCACGGACAGGATGAGGCAGTCGATAAATTTATTAATAATCTGATGGGACACAGTGAGAATATTGATAGTCGACAAAAAAGCCGTTTTTATGTTTCTGAAAGCACTTTAACTGATGCAGTGCAGGAGAAAATTATTACCAGAAACAGAATTGACCGCATTACAGGTGGAGTTATGGATAGTGCGCTATTTACAACCGTTCCTGTATATCAGGAAAAAACGGGAGAAAAGGCGCTTCATATTAAATTTTTTATAAAACCTGCTAAGGGAGAGCAGGACAATTCTGCTGAAATTGGCTTGGCATTGCTTTTGTTCCGTGATTTGTGGCAAGGACGAATTGCAATAGGCGGTGAAACTGGTGTGGGCCGTGGAACCTTAAAAGGGTTATCCGGACGAATTGTTATTGATGATGTTGAGTATACCGTTAATGCCAATGGAGAAATCAGTGCTGATAATGGAGATATCAAGGAGCTTGATAAGTTTGTCCAATCATTGGCTGGGGAGGTACAGTGAAATGGCAATAAATACAAAATATAATGAGTTAATAATAAAAAGAGATATTATTCCGGAGATAACATCTGTTTCATCGTTGTCCAGTGTCATGGAGGTAGAGAATACACTCAATAATTTCATTGGTGATAAGGCAATAGTGGTTATTTGGCTCATGGATCGTATTATTTGGACCACTTGTACCAATGGCCATATAGAGCTGGATGATAAGGCTTCTGTAATTGATTATTGGCAGGAAATGAGAGCATTTAATGAAAAAGGTGAAGTTCATCTGGTGCGTATGGGAGATGAATTTTCTGGGCGTTGTATAGTCGATACGGAAGCCTCAGAAGACTGGAAACAGGGATATGTTGACAGTATTTCTCCTATTTGGGGTGAGAATAGCGGTTATGAAGGAGGGAGGGTTCATCTTGAGGATACTGATCGCAAGCTGATGATGGACATTCCGGTCAGAGATGGCAGTGCCAAATCCTATGGGTTGGTGACCAGAAGCTATATTCAGACTGATTTAACTGCAGGTCTTTCCGGATATGGTGATTATAGATTCTTGGCTGTAGAAGCAATGGAGGTGTAATATATGACTGCAAGTATGGAAGAGGCTATGCGCCAGTTACGAGAGGGTGGAATAGGGTGCAATGTAGAACATAAATCTACAGATTATAGTAACCATACAGGTCAGGATAGACCATCCAATCGTAATGGAAATAGAAGCAGATATAGGAACCAAAACGGTGGTAGAAATGGAAATAGGGGAAATAATAGAAACACTAATAACCGTGGGGGTAAACAGATAGCACATAAATTCAGCAACGAAGCTGCCACGGCACCATATAATTTCGTGAGCCTGCCAGTTCATGCCATGCATTCCGGCTTGGAGGAGTTTGTTGGTAATTTATCTGACAGCAAACAAAAAGATATTGAGCAGGGATATAAAAAATATATCAATAGTCATGAGACAATAAGTGGCTATATAGAATTGGAACTTGAAACCCTTACACCGGTATTTATACGAAATGAGGGAGGAGACCCATTTAAACTGGGGAATGTACCCGTGTTGCCTGGCAGCAGTCTTAGGGGAATGATAAAAAATATTTTTAAGATGATTACTATGAGTACTATGCGGAGTGGTGAGGATTATATTGACCGACATGTATTTTTCCGCAGACTCATGGCTAGTAAGGATACGGATTATCTTTGGGCGCATGATTTACATGATTTGTACATAGGCAGGATGCAGTCTGATGAGGGGAGTAAGGTTAGACCGGGTTTTTTAATCAAGGTAAGAGATAATTATTTTATTGTACCATCAAAGGCTCATAAGGAAACAATATACCAATATGAGCAGCGAAAAGGCTGTTATGGGACTGTTACAAAAACCAAGGACAGTGATGTGAAATGGCATGGCAGTAGTGCATATATCCTTACAGGTAAGCTTGGTCTTGGGAAAAAATTATATAAAACTTTGGAAGAGTATGAAGCGTATAAGGCTGGCTGTCGTGAGAGGGGGGAAAGACCTAATCCCGGAAAACAGCTGGTAAGGTATATCAGGCTGGAGGAAACACAGTGGAATGAGCGTTATCCGGTGGATATTACAGAATATATGATGGATAATAATCGTGGCGGTGTAAATCTGGTTGATAAAAAGTACATGAGAAAGGTTTCTGATCTTAAGGTACAGGTAAATATTCCAAAGGATATTACATCTCTGGCACCATGCTATTATGTGCCCGGTGAAGGTGGAATTACACTATTTGGACATGGTCAATGTTTTAGAATCCCATACAAACATTCAATTGGTGAAATAGTAAAAAAGCATCTTAGGGAGGATGTGGTGGATTATTCTGATGCTGTATTTGGCATGAGTCCTTATTTTGCATCCAGAGTGTATTTTGAGGATGGTAAACCACATAATTCTGTAAAACTTATGCCGGAATTTCAGGCACATCCTTTGCTCCAGCCAAATCCGACTTCATTTCAGTTGTATTTAAAAAATAGCGTAGGACAGCGTTTGGCCAATTGGGACAGTGATAATGCCGAAATAAGAGGTTACAAGCTGTATTGGCATCAGGCAAACGGAAAAGGTAATTATAAAGCAAGCAAAGAGGAACTGAGTGAGGACAATAAGAAGTCTGATGATAAAAAGCTGTGTCTTCCAATGAAACCGGTACCGGCCAATACAAAATTCACTTCCAGAATAAGATTTAAAAATTTACTACCGGAGGAATTGGGTGCCTTAGTCATGACTTTGGATATGGATAATACTGAGAAAAATATTGCATTTAAGCTTGGCCAGGGGAAAAGTATGGGATTGGGCAGTATAAAGCTGAATAAGCATGATTTATTTGTGGAAACGGATGAATCATATACCAGATTTTTGGATGGTACCAATATGGCAAATGCCTGTCAAAAGGTTGATTCCTCTGAATATAGGGCTAAGTTTAAGGAAGCTGTTCCCAAAGCATTGAAAAATGATTGGAAGCGTATAATGGATGAACTGACCGTAATGTTGGATTATGATAATACCAAACTCCCGGAGTGGCATGAAAAAACGGCGCCTATGCGTGGGGAATATGAAAATAAAAATGGAAAATTACAGTTTACAATTCATAAAGGCTTTGCAGATCGTCGTGCATTGCCAACAGCTACGCAGGTAATAGCCAGAGCAAGAGAATAATATGGTTTTTATATGAACAATAAAGGCATCCTGAAGATTTTAAAAATTTTCAGGATGTTTTTTAGTTGGATTTGTATTTATTTAGGTTTTGAATCCACTGATTTCAGGCCTTACATCAGATAAAGTGTGCATGAGTTTTTTCGTCTGCAGTATTGAAGAAACCTTCTGATATTTGTATTTTTGGAATAACAGTTTTTTGGAAACTTTCAGCTTTTTTTATCTGATTATTATTTTAAGAGGATATTAAAGGATATAAGTTTAGGGAGGAATTGCCTTATGACAATTATTAATCAGACAATTAAAAGGAAAAGTATGCTGGGAAAGCTAATTGCAGCAGGATTGGTAACCATAGGAGTATTTGCAGGATTGGGGATTACCGGAGGTATTAATACCGTAGAGGCCTACATGATAACCTGTGCCCAGGAGAGAAATGATGGCTACAATGCATACAGGGAGAAGGTATTGTCCCAGGAGCACTATAAGGATGCTGGCTTGTCCGCGCTGTATAAGAATGTGGTTTATATGTTCCCCAAGATGCTTAATTTCGATGATGGCAGACACAAGCGCTGGGTGGACAATGATGTGGTGGTAATTGATAATGGTACAACCAATGCATCCATGTATCCGGGTGGCTACATGGTGTTTACCAAGTCCATGCTTGATTTTTGCCGTACCTATGAAAATGATGGTTATATTTCAGGGTATAAGAAAAGAGGCTCTGATCCTGATACTACTGGGTTGTATGCCAACGGTATGATTATGGGTGTGTTGTGTCATGAGTTTAGCCACCACATAAATGAGGATTATTTAAAGCGCATGGATAAGAACCGCAAGGTGAATATTTTGGGGCAGATTATTGGAATGTTTACTCCCAATACTCCAAATGCTGCTGCTGCACAGCTGGGAGCTGCCATGTTTGTTCACAATCTGGCTGTCAATGGATATTCCAAGCCAGATGAACGGGATGCAGATGAAACGGCCATGAAAATGATGAGTCAAATGACGCTTTATGGTGTTGGGGATATTTGTGCCTACCATTACAGAAGCGGAAATACTCTAAGATTGAAGAATAAGGACCCATGGAAGGAATCCAAAACTCACCCTTCTAGCTTCGGTCGCATGAAAAAGGCCCAGGATTATATCAAGAAAATGGCCGATGGCAAGGTTAAGCTGCGGAATTATACTAAGGCTGAGATGAAGAAATATTATCAGTATACGGGTAAATTGAACCAAAGTGATAGTAAATATGAATATGTGTTGGAGATAAATGGCAAGCTTTTTAATGAAGGGCGGAGTAATTATCCGGCTGGCTACGCCCTGGACAATGAGGAAAACGGCCTGGCTCAGGACAGAACCTTTCATATAGCGGGACAGATTGCTTCAGCCATGGAGAGTGGTGTATTCAAGAAGAGAAATATCAGGTATATATCAGCAAAGGATTATAATGATGGCACCAAGGGCTCTAAAAACAGTGGATATGTGTATGTCAACTGTTCGACGAAAAGCGGCGGCAGCGTTAAGCTGATAATTGACCGTGTGGATTTGGACGAGTTCTACTTCAATAAAGCTATAAAGGATGGGATGGCAGGGATAAGCCCTTCCAGTTCCAGATACAATGAAATGGCTGTGGTCAAGGGAATATACGATGCCGCAGAGGATTAAGTGTTGAAGAATAGGAGTGTAGATAATATGAAAATTACTTTAGAAGAATTCAAAAAAGAGGTTGTGAAGTACTTGAAGGATTCCACATTGATGAAGTCAGAGGCCAAAAATTTAGGGATTACTCCTGAGTTGTTTGTGGAATGTTTTTTGAATACAACTGGCGAAGGGACCATTCATTTGATTAATGAGCATTATAAAAGGGCATTGGAACAGGAAGAGGGAACAAGTTTAAGTACAGTATGCGGCACTCTGTCGTATTTTCTTGAATGGATGCTGGATGATGATGATGTGGAGGAAATAAAAACGATGCTTAATATTGAGCCACAAAAAGAATGAGGTGAGGATATAATGGGGGTAGGCAAAATCACGGTCTGGATAATGTGTTTGGCATTTTTACTGGTTTCTCATGTTTCAATATGCGATGCTTCCCAGTTCGTGGAAAAGAAGCCGGTATATGCAGATGAATGGATGGTAGAAGTCCGTCAAAAAGTGGCGGAAAATCTGGATTATATGGATATATATCGCGGGAGCACCCAGGGCAATAAGGCGGAAGAATTAACAGATGGAACTTTTGTATATAGGGATTCTAAGGGCAGTTTCGTTATTGAACAAAAGGATAATCATTATGTGCTAAAAATCAAAGATGTGCAGCTAAAAAAATATAAATATGAAGCACCTCGGGAAAAGCCTTATTCCA
>NZ_JAILFV010000041.1 GCF_024697385.1 Anaerovibrio sp. | reverse complement strand
AGAGGATAGTGTACTTCATTATTGGAATAAACAGGGTATCAGCGGTTGGCGTCTGGATGTTATTGATGAGCTGCCGGAAAAATTCTCTCAGGCCTTTTACAAGGAGCTGAAAAAAACTGACCCGGATTCGGTTCTTATCGGCGAGGTGTGGGAGGATGCCTCCAACAAGGTGGCCTATGGGGTTAATCGACATTATCTTTGTGGTTATGAGATTGATTCTGCCATGAATTACCCTTTCCGCAGGATAGTAATGGCCTTCCTTTTGGGGTATGTGGATGGCCATCAGATTTGCCGAAGGATAATGAGTCTTAAGGAAAATTATCCGGCGCAGAACTTTTATGCAATGATGAACCTTTTGGGAAGCCATGATCGGGAGCGTATACTGACCATATTAGGTGAAGCACCTTCCTGTGAGGGCGTCCCGGAGAGAATTCAGGCCAAGTATAAGCTGGATGATGAAAGACTAAAGCTGGGTAAGAGTCGTCTGAAAATAGCTGCGGCATGGCAGATGACATTCCCTGGAGTACCGTGTATATATTATGGCGATGAGATTGGTATGGAAGGCTATAAGGATCCTTTCTGCCGTCTCCCTTACGATTGGGATAATGGGGATGAGGACCTGCGCCAGTGGTACAAAAAGCTCATTCATCTCAGAAATGAAAATGTGGCCCTGCAGACAGGAAAATTCCTACCAATATATTCAGATGGGGATATATTTGGTTATGCAAGGGTTATTGACGATGGCAAGGATGTATTTGGCGAGCCTGCGGAAAATGATGTATTCATTATCCTGATGAATCGGGGCAAGGAACAGCGCACCGTTTATGTGGATGTTCGTGACCTGTGGGCAGGCAGCTTTATAAATGTATTTGGCGATGGCAGGGAGCTCAAGGTTATTCGGGAAGTTCTCCATGTTTCCATGAAGCCTTGCAGTGTCAAGATATATAGATGCGTGAAGGATGAGCCAAAGCATATAAGGGAGTGCGGTGTGTTGATGCACCCAACCAGCTTCCCGTCAAAATATGGTGTGGGAGATTTTGGTGCCTCGGCGTATGAATTCGTGGATTTTTTGGCAGAGGCCAATCAGAAAATATGGCAGCTTTTGCCATTGACTCCTGTGGATGACTGTAATTCTCCGTATGCATCCCCATCAGCCTTTGCTGGCAACACTATGCTAATATCTATGGAAAAGCTGGTGGATATGGGGCTGCTCACTGATGAGGATATTAAGGTACCTGAAAAGGGAGCCACAAATAAAACGGATTATGAATTTGCCCGTCAAGTTAAAGGAAAGCTCCTGGCCAAGGCTGCGGATAATTTCTTTACCAAGGGTAATGCCGATGATATGGCCGTGTTTGAGGGCTTTTGCAGTCAGGAGGCCTATTGGCTTAATGATTATGCGTTATTTAAAGCTATTTCGAAGCAACAGCTGGAAGCTGGCTGGATAGAGTGGCCGGAGGACCTGAAAAAGCGGAGGCCTGAGGCTTTGGAAAAGGCTAGAAATGAGCTGGCCCAGGAAATCGGCAGGGAATGCTTCTACCAATATTTGTTTTCCACGCAGTGGCAGGAGCTTAAGATTTATGCCAATGGAAAAGGTGTAAAGATTCTGGGAGATATGCCAATATTTGTATCTCAAAACAGTGCCGATGTGTGGGCTAACCAAAAACTCTTTAAGCTAGGTGAGGATGGCAGGCCACTGAAGGTAGCAGGAGTACCACCTGATTACTTCAGTAAGACTGGTCAGCTGTGGGGCAACCCACAATACGACTGGGATGAAATGGCCAAGGATGGCTACCGCTGGTGGATAAGCCGTTTGGGCCGTATGCTTGAGCAGGTAAACATGGTTCGTATTGATCACTTCCGTGGTTTTGAGGCGTATTGGGAGATAGACGGCGATGCGGAAACCGCTATTGATGGTGAGTGGGTCAAGGGCCCGGGAATGGATTTCTTCGGGAAATTAAAGGATTCTTTGGGCGAACTGCCAATAGTGGCAGAGGATCTGGGGATTATCACCGATGAGGTTGAGATACTTCGTGAAAGATGCGGCTATCCAGGAATGAAGGTATTGCAGTTTGAACTCCATTTTAATGCCTTCCACAGAATTAATTTTGTGGAACCGGAAAATAGCCTGGTTTATACTGGTACCCACGATAATAACACAGTGGTGGGCTGGCTGGAAAATGATATAGATACTGAAACCAGAGCTGCAGTGGCAAAGCTTTTAGGTAAAGAAGGGGCAGACAGCCAAACACTCTGTCAGGCTTTGGTGGAACATGCTTACGCTTCCAGAGCCCGTACAGCCATCGTACCGGTGTGGGATATTTTGGCATTGGACGGTGATAACCGCATGAATTTGCCTGGAACCTCAGGAGGCAATTGGAGCTGGAGAATGCTGCCAGGAGCCTTAACATCAGAAAAAGCCCATTGGCTGGCAGGTCTGGTGGAAAAATATAATCGGTAGTTATGTTCTAAAACTGTTGACAATATTGATATAGTATGTTAGTATAGCACTGTTGTGTGATGTTGTTGCATGACTCAAAAGTGCCGAAGTGGCGGAATTGGCAGACGCAGCAGACTCAAAATCTGCCGTATGCAAATACGTGCCGGTTCGAGTCCGGCCTTCGGCACCACTTGAAAACACTGGCCTCCGAGAAATCGGGGGCCGTTCTTTTTTGTTCGATTTTTTCCCAAAAGACTGCAACGGGACTGCAACGGGGACAAAACGACACACCACGAAACAACGCCATCCCAATTTTTAACCCTTTTTGGGGGCCAAAGTGGGGAATTGGAGATTTTTACCCAAAATGGCAAAATTTTGTGGGTGTACTTGGGTGTATTTTTTGGGGTGTACAGCCACAAAAAAAGACTGCCATCCCGCATAACTACTGGATTTGTAGTTTGC
>NZ_JAILFV010000035.1 GCF_024697385.1 Anaerovibrio sp. | reverse complement strand
CCGGCCATTATTGCCACGATAGTATCAAGAGCTGCTATACGAAGGGATTCTCCAGGCAGGGAATGATCCTTGCCAATGTAGCTGCCGAAAATTGTCATGGCACCCATGCCGACACTTAATGTGAAAAATGCCTGATTCATGGCCGCTGAAACAACTGTCCACAAACCGTGCTGGTTTATACCATCCATACTTGGCATCAGCAGGAATGTCAGACCCTCCATGCCACCTGGCAGGAAAATGCTGTTAAGCCCCAGGGCAATTATTAATACAAGGAGCGCCCCCATCATGATTTTCGTGACCTTTTCCAGTCCACCCTGTAGTCCCGCATTAAGAATGAAAAAGCATATTGCCACCTCAAGCAGCATCCAGAATATCATTTCCATTGGATTTGCCAGCATACTGCCAAATATGCCTGTGACCTGCTCGGTAGACACACCGGAGGTGAAATTGCCACTGATAAATTTAAAGAAATAGTCCAGCATCCATCCTGATACTACGGTATAGAACATCATAAGTATGTAGTTGCCCAGGACACTTATGGTACCATGAATGTGCCATTTTGATCCTTCAGGCTCCAGTTTTTTCAGAGCGACATACACTGTTTTTTTGCTGGCACGGCCAATAGACAGTTCCATTGACAGGATAGGTACTCCCATAATTATGAGAAATAAAAGATAAATAAGTACAAAAAGTCCTCCGCCATATTCACCACAAATATACGGGAAACGCCAAACATTTCCTATACCTATGGCGCAACCGGCGCTGACCAGCAGGAATCCAATTCGAGATTGGAAGGATTCTCTTTCCATTAGACAAAAACCCCCTATTTTTAAATCACGCTTCCTCATTTTAACATAATTCATGCAGGAAAAACATAGTATTGTGTCGAAAAAGTATAGAAATCAGAGTAAGTAGTTGTAGCATAATGTAGTTGCCCAATATTACATAGGAATTGGGGGATTATTATGGGTGCAAAAAGAAAGACTTTAAAAAATACTGATGTGAAGGAAATTCCATTGGCAGAAATGCTTTCTGAGGAGGCCCTGGACAAACAGGCCATGCTATCGAAGCTGATGGCTTCGCTGTTTGTGAAATATAGGGTGGATTCAGAGGTTCAGGCTGTTTTCCGTGACTGCGTCAAGGATATGTCCCAGGAGATAGCTGAGAATTGCTTCAAATTTGGGTATGATAATGGCTATGAGGCCGGACACATTGACGGCGAGTCCGCTGGCCGCAAGGAAGCCCAAAAAACAGCTGAACAAAAGGCAGCAATTCAACTGCAAAACATGCTTGAGGAAGAATTGGTCAGGGAACTGCTTATGAATATCAAGCCAGGTGGAATGATACAGTAAAAATGATGGAGAGTGTATAATGAGTAAGCATACAGAACATGCACAAAGGTTAAGGGATGATAAGGCTATACATTACAATTGTACTCAGGCAGTGCTGGTACCATTTGCCAAAGAAATGGGCTTGACTGAGCAGCAGGCCTTCGATCTTGGTTTTAATTTTGGTGGTGGAATGAAAAGAGCTTCAGTATGTGGGGCCGTTACCGGTGGCCTTATGGTCATGGGAATGCACGGTATCAATGATGTGAAGGTACTGAATAAATTTTATGATGCTATAAAGGAAAATCATGAAGGCAAGCTGGAATGTGCAGATCTTCTGCAAGTCAGCAAAAAGAAAGGTATTGAGAAAAAAACGCATTGTGATGCAATGATTCAGCAAAGCATAACTCTGGTAGAAAAGCTGATTGAAGAAAATAGGTAATGTATTCAGCCTAAAGGTGTAATGATGAGAAAATGTATTGTAGTTCTCTTTGTAATGGCGTTTGTCAGCCTGATAACGGGATGTGGTGGGCCTAAACCGATAGATTCTGCCACAATAGATTTACCATCAGCAGGTACTCACTCCGGAAAGGTAGTAAGGGTGGGTTACTTTGTTGATGGTAATTTTATGGTTGGAGATCAAAATGATGAGACTAAGGGCGGCTATGCCTATGAATATCTTCAGCTCATTTCCGGTTATACCGGGTGGCAGTATGAATATGTATATGGCAGTTGGTCCCAGCTTTATGAAAAGTGTTTGAGTGGTGAAATAGACCTTATGGCAGATGTATCCTACACTGACGCCAGGGCCGGACTGATCGGTTATCCGAAGAGTCCTATGGGGCATGAGGTTTATTATCTTGCCTGTAAATCAGACAATACCACTATTGATTGGAATGATTTATCCACATTTAATGGAAAGAAAATAGGTGTAGAGAAAAATTCAATACAGGTAAAATATCTGGAAAAATGGATTGCCCAGCACAAGTTGGACTGTAATATTGTTCTCCTTTCCAGTGGCAAGAAAAATAAGCTTCAGGCATTGGAAACAGGGGCAATAGATGCCTTGGTCATGACTCATTTCCAGGGGAAGCTGAATGGAATATCCAATGTTGCTGTTTTGGGACAATCTGATTATTATTTGGCAGTGACCAAGAATAGGCAGGATCTGCTGGATGAATTGAATACTGCGCAAACCATGATAAATGATGCTCATCCGGTATTTCTGAGTGAGCTGGAATACAAGTACTTCCCTGATGCCATGGTGGACCAGCGTCTGACAAAATCAGAGCGGGAATGGTTGGGAAAACAGAAAGAAATACGAATCGGTTACTTTACGGATAATATGCCATTTAGTGGGCTGGATGCAGATACCGGCAAGCCTAAAGGGCTTATTACTGATGTCATGGATAGTATCTGTAACACAATGCAGATTGATCCGGAGATGGTTACATATGTGCCATTTAATGATGCTGAGGCTTTAAAACAGTCTTTTTCACAAAAAGATATAGATATTGTTTTTGGTATATATAAGGACCTTGGATGGGCAGAGAAAAGCGGTGTTGCCGAAACTGATGATCTGACACATGTGGATATCTGTCTGGTAGTGTCAGATATTACAGATACTAATAAGATCAAGCGGGTTGCTCTCCCTATTGATAGGCCAGTGATATCATTTTTATCAGCTATGAAGCTGGATAAGTGTGACATTGTTTTCTATCAGACCACTCAGGATGCCTTGGATGCAGTATCCAATGGAGATGCAGACTGCACTGTTCTCAATGAGTATGCAGCACATCGTTATCTGAAAAATGAACGGTTATTCGGCGGCCTGAGGATTATAGACAAAGGCCATAAGACAGGTATTTGTATGGCTGTTCAAAAGGATAATGTCAACTTATTGTCCGTTCTAAGGCGTGGCACAGTTATGTTGGATGAAAACATGATTAATAACGCTGTTTCTGAATACATATATGAATCCAGCCGCTATACATTAAAGGATATGATGCTGGAATACTGGTGGTTGTCTGTGGCCATAGGCATTATTTTCCTGCTCGTATTGTTGATTCTTTATATCGTTGCCAAGAGCCGGAAGCGTATTTCCAAAATTAATGAGGTGCTGAGGAATCAAAAAGGGATGCTGCAAACGGCCAATGATAATCTCCTGGAGGCTAATGAACGGCAGTTTTATGCCAATGAAGAGCTTCTGGAAAAAAATGATGAAATCAATGAACTCTTTACTATGCAGCAGGAGTATATAGAGCTGATAGAACGCAATCATGAGGCTTTAAGGTCTGCCAATTGGGTAGTTGAATTTGATCCTTTTGGTGAAGTCGATTCAATAAACTGGAGTGATGGGCTGCGGCATATTTTGGGATACAATGACACCACTGATTTCCCGGATAACCTCGAATCAATGGTTAAAATAATTCACAAGGATGATTTGATAGCCGGGGCAAAAAGAATTTTTTCCTTGAAAAATGACGGCTCAGGTAAATCCGATATCATTGATATGGAGCTGCGAATCAATAAGAAGGATGTGGGGTATATCTGGTTCAGGGCCTATGCCCATTTGAGCAGGCGACCTGATGGCAGTCCATTACGGCTGTATGGCGTATGTCAGGATATTGAGGAATACAAGGAAATGATCGGGAAAATGGAGGAAGCTCTTCTCAAGGCACAACAGGCCAGCCACGCCAAAAGTATTTTCCTCAGTAATATGTCTCACGATATTCGTACTCCGATGAATGGCATTATGGGATATGCCGCCCTGGCAATGGAAAATATCCAGCGGGGTGACCAGGTAAAGGAGTATATTTTAAAGATACAGATGGTAAGCAAGCATTTGCTCAGTCTGATAAATGATATCCTGGATATGAGCCGTATCGAAAGCGGGCGCATAGAGCTTGATCCACAGCCAACAAATCTCATAGCACTGGTGGACGAGC
This sequence comes from Anaerovibrio sp., assembly GCF_024697385.1. Lineage (GTDB taxonomy): Bacteria > Bacillota > Negativicutes > Selenomonadales > Selenomonadaceae > Anaerovibrio. Next base: position 1,142 of record NZ_JAILFV010000035.1, on the reverse strand, counting down.
TGAAATCCATACTGCAGTCTGACATTGAGATGAATAATTTGGAGTTCCTGGTGGATACAAATGGAATTTATAATGATACGGTTCTGGTTGACAGGCTGCGGTTGAAACAAATCTTATTGAATCTTTTGAGTAATGCTGTTAAATTCACAAAGAATGGAACAGTTTACTTGTCACTGGTTGAAACAAAATCTGATGCCACTAATTGTGCCAAGTATGAATTCCATGTGGAGGATACCGGTATTGGCATCGATAAAGAGTTCCTGCAGAATATATTCAAGCCATTTGAAAGGGCCAGGAATTCCACGGTAAGTGGTATTCAGGGGACTGGACTGGGAATGTCCATTACCAAGAGCCTGGTAGACATGATGGATGGCGATGTCACTGTTACCAGTGAGCTAGGGAAGGGTTCCAAATTTGTTGTGACTCTCGAATTAAAGAAATGTATGCACCAGGATGAGAATGACAGGGCGAGTGCCATGAAAAACTATGATTTTAGCGGTAAGCGTGTGCTGCTGGTGGATGATAATACCATCAATCAGGAAATTGCCCTGGCGCTGTTGGAAAGTGTTAAGCTGGAGGCTGATGTGGCCGGAAATGGTGAAGAGGCTGTAAAATTATTCAAGGAAAGTGAAGATTTCAAATACGATGCAATATTAATGGATATTCAGATGCCTGTTATGAATGGCTATGATGCTACTGTGGCAATCAGGGGGCTGGGCAGTGATTACGCTGCCAATGTTCCTATCATCGCCATGACAGCCAATGCATTTGCCGAAGACAAGATGAAAGCACTTAGTGTGGGAATGACCGGACATATTGCAAAACCTATTGAAATCAAGGACTTGTACAGTACCCTGGAGTCGTTTATCAGGAAAACATAATATTATTGAATAGCGACATTATAACGCCATTGTTCAAATTTTTCTTTTAAAAAGAAAAATCTTCCAATTAGCGTTTCAACGAGGTGGGAGATATGCTCATCACCTGTTAAAGCTTGTCTCCCCCCCACCTATAGAGGAAGGGGACATCTTACACCGAGTTATAAAGGTGCTGCGCTTCATCCTTTTACGGGGGAAGTGGCAGCACCTTTTTGTATTGGTAAAATTAAAATAAAATTAGAGTTTGACTTTTTCACCTTTTTT
>NZ_JAILFV010000005.1 GCF_024697385.1 Anaerovibrio sp. | reverse complement strand
GAAATGGTTTAAACGCATCAAGGATGATGAAAATTCTTTTTATTGGATTATAGAATACGATGGGATGCCTATAGGCCTGATAAATCTGGTGAACTGGGACAGGCGCAACAATCTCATTCACACAGGACTTTATATTGCCGTTAACGAAAAGCGGTCAATGACTCTGCTCATGGATCTCATGAGCAATCTCAATGATTATGTTTTTTATAAGCTGGGAGTGAATAAGGTAACCAAGGAAATAATGGATATTAATAAGAATCTCATTCTTATTAATGACCGCTTTGGCTTCAAGGAGGAGGGAGTCATGCGTCAGGTGGTACTGAAGCATGGTGAATACCATGACCTGCACATATTTGGCATGTTGCGTTCTGAATGGGATCAGCTGCGGTCTGGTATGGAGTACGAAAAAATAGACTTTGAATGAGGTGGCATTATGGAAAGGATACCTGTATATAATAAGGTGTTTGCTGAGGTTTTGGGAATTAAGATAGATGATAGTACTGATTTGGATAAATTGGTCCAGAAGGAGATTGTGGCCTGGGATTCCCTGGCCCACATGAGTCTTGTGACAGCCTTGGAAAAGGAATTTTCCATCCGGATGGGTATTGAGGATATCAAGAAATTCGTATCTTATCGGGCCGGGCTGGAAATCCTTGAAAAATATTGTGGGAACGCCCAGTGAGGTGCGGTATATGAACTCTGTTGTAGAAAATATTTTTTATCATGGAGAGCATCAGCCGCAGAAGCTATGCCTGGTGGATAAGTGGGGAGAAATAAGCTATGGTGATTATAAGGATAAAATCATGGCTTTGGCTGACAGACTGGCAGAATGTGGTGTAAAACGGGGAGAAAGAGTGGTGGTGGAAGCAGAGCATTCCATCACTTATTTGGCCCTGGAGGCTGCAGTGCAGCTTCTGGGTGGGATTTTTGTTCCGGTAGAGAACAATTGTGCACCGGCTAAAATCAATGTCTTTGCCAAAAGGTCCGGAGCGTGTCTGGTCATTACCATAAAGTCCATGGATACCTATGTGAAGCATATGCTGCTGGAGGATTTTGCTGCTATTGCAGGTGGACATGGCCCCAGTGCTGAGCCGGTATTTCCTGGGGGCGAGGATATAAGTGAGATACTTTTCAGTACCGGTACCACCGGCAAGGAAAAGGGGATTGTAATTACCCATGGTGCCGATATCGCCTTGGCAGAAAATGTTATTCACGGGGTGGAAATGGAGCATGACAATGTGGAAATCATTCCATCGCCAATGAACCATTCCCATGGCCTGAGGCGGTATTATGCCAATATGGTTAACGGGGGCACCGTAATCCTTATTGATGACATAATCGATACAGATAAATTTTTTTCCTATATGGATAAATATAATGTTAATTCCATGGATATTGTTCCGGCGGCCCTGTCGATCTTTTTGCGCATGAGCGGCAAGCGGCTGGGGGATTATCAGGATTGTCTCAGATATATTCAGCTGGGTGCTGCACCTTTGTCTGAAAGGGACCAGGAGGAGCTTTGTGAGCTGCTTCCTCATACCAGGCTGTATAATTTTTATGGCAGTACTGAAAGTGGCTGTATTGCTATTTATGATTTCAATAGACCGGGGGCCAAGAAAAAATGTATTGGCAAGCCCTCCTATAATGCTCATATAAGGATGATAGATGAAAAGGGGGAGGAGGTTCCCCAGGGTTCTGTGGGTCTGCTTTCCTGTAGTGGTGCCATGAACATGCAGGGATATTGGCAGGATGATGATGAAACGGCCAAGGTGCTGCATGCTGGTGCGGTGTATAATTCTGATGAGGCTTACATTGATGATGATGGCGATATAATTCTTCTGGGTAGAAAGGGCGATATCATCAATGTGGGGGGCAAGAAGGTCGCTCCGGATGAAATCGAGGAAGCTGCCGGGGCAATGCCTATGATCAAGGATTGTGCCTGCATTCCTGTTACTGATCCTTTTGCCGGTCAGGTGCCAAAGCTGTTTGTGGTGCCGCAGGCTGATGGAAATTTGGCGGAAGTGGATATTAAGGCATATCTTCAGGGCGTGCTTGAACCATATAAGGTTCCGCGCTATATAGAATTTATAGATAAAATTCCACGGACTTTTAATGGGAAGATAAAGCGTAAGGAACTGCAAAAGTAAGATAAGGAGTGACAATAGTGAAAAAAATAATTCTTTTAATGGTACTCTTTGTATTTGGGGCAGTTATGTTACAGGGATGTGGAAGTAACAGCGCACAGGATGGCAATTCACCCAAGAGGATAACCATTGCATATCAGGGCGGAATAGGATATGCGCCTGTTCATGTCATGGAAACAGAGAAATTGATTGAAAAAAATTACAATGGAAATGTGGAAGTAAAGTTCATTAAGCTGGATTCGGGAGCCGCTGTCAATGAAGGTATTATAGGCGGCACTATAGATATTGGCTGTATGGGCCTGGCACCGGCTGTATCCGGAGTTTCCAAGGGCGTGCCTTACAAGGCCATCGCCAATCTTTGTTCCCAGTCCCATGGTCTTATGAGTAATGACCAGAATATTAAAAGCATAAAGCAGATTACAGGCGAGGATAAAATTGCCCTGGTTTCAACTGGGTCCATTCAGCATATCCTGTTGGGGATGGCTGCTGAAAAGAATCTCGGTGATGCCCATGCTCTTGATAATAATATCCAGCGCATGTCCCATGCAGAGGGAATGGCTGCACTGGAGGCCGGGGTTGTGAAGCTTCAC
>NZ_JAILFV010000179.1 GCF_024697385.1 Anaerovibrio sp. | reverse complement strand
ATAACGCCATTGTTCAAATTTTTCTTTTAAAAAGAAAAATCTTCCAATTAGCGTTTCAACGAGGTGGGAGATATGCTCACCACCTGTTAAAGCTTGTCCCCCCACCTATAGAGGAAGGGGACATCTTACACCGAGTTATATTACTGTTTAAAAATAAGAGTTTACCTGCCTGTGTATTGGAGGAAAAAATGAGACACGATTGGTCCGGAATGATAAATAATAAAAGGTTCAGGACAGCAGGGGCTGTATGTTTGGTATTGGTTATAGTTCTAGGTATTTTTGTCTTTGGGAAGGGACAGGATGGAAAAAAGAATAAGGGGCCTGCTTTGCCCAAGGTGGAGCTTTATCAGGTAAAACGGGGAGATATGATGAGGCATATCCTTTTATCAGGTCAGACTGTATCTGATGCCACTGTAGTGCTGGCACCTAAATATGCCGGTCGTGTGGTGGATGTGCGTGTGAAATTGGGGGATACAGTGTCTGAGGGGGATGTGCTGCTTGTTCAGGATACAGGTGATCTGGATATTGCCATAATGCAGGGAGAGGCTGCTACTGAGGCTGCCTATGCAGATGCAGAAACGGAAGAAGTGTCATATGATGCCAATCTGGCTAAAACAGCAGCGGCCTACGAGATTCAAAAAAGTCATTATGAACGCCAACAGTATCTGTTTTCCATTGGGGCAATATCCCAGGATACCCTGGATAATGCAAGGGATGGATACATCACCAGCAAGGCTGCCTATGATATGCTGTTGAACCAAAATAACGGGGATTCTCCGGCCAGTGTGCGTTCCAAACAGTTTGCAGCGCGTAAAAATGCCTACAGTGTTGATGCACTGAAAAAACAGCGTGATGATATGATTATCCGCGCACCCAGAGGAGGAATAATCGGTTATAGAAATGTTGAAGTCGGCAATTATCTGACTGCAGGCAGCAAGGTGCTCACCCTTATTGATAACAGTCACCTGTATGTGGACTGTTCTTTGTCGGAAAACGATGCTGCATTGCTGTCTGCCGGCATGCCTGTTGCTGTAACCATAGATGCCCTTGGGGAGCAATACAGCGGAAAGATTGTGTATGTAAGTCCAGGAATGGCTGATGGTTCAAAGGCATATTCTGTGAGAATATCCCTTGACATTGCCAAGGGGAATATCAAGGCAGGTCTTTTCTCACGCACTGCAATAGATATACTTCAGCGTAAGGATACGCTGTTTGCTCCAAAGGATGCCGTGCTGACTAAAAATGGGCGGACTACAGTGTTTGTCTACAATGATGCCCAGGAAACAGTAGAAGAGCGTGAGGTAACACTGGGACTGTTAAATGACAGCGAGGTCGAGATTTTAACAGGAATAAATGATGGTGAATCAGTTGTTGTCTCAAATCTTGACAGACTTAAGAATGGCTGTAAGGTCGTGTTAGGATCTGGTGATAAGTCAGGAGATGGAATTTGATGAATATTACTAAATTTTCCATAGCCCGGCCTGTTGGCATATCCATGATTGTGGCGCTATTTGTGGTTATTGGCCTGTTCAGCTTTTATCGAATCGGCATAGAATTACTTCCGTCGGTTAATACGCCGTATATTACTGTATTTGTACGGTATCCCGGGGCAAGTGCCGAATCTGTGGAGCAGCAGGTAGTCAAGCCTGTTGAAGAAGCCCTGTCATCCATATCAAATGTCAAGAGAATATCTTCTACAGCACGGTATGAGAATGCAAGGGTTACAGTGGAGCTTGAATTTGATGCCAATGCGGACAGTGCTGCCATAGATGCCACCAAGAAGGTGGAGTCAATACGCTATAAGTTGCCGGATGAGGCCGATGAGCCTGTGGTCATCAAACGGGATGAAAACGATGAGCCTATTGTTGAGGTAGCTGTCACTTCTGATGCTTCCATGGCGGATATGTACTCCAAGGTGGATAATGAATTTTCAGATGAAATACAACAGGCCGGTGGCGTTTCAGAAATAGATGTTTTTGGCGGGCTGGACAAAGAGGTTGCTGTGGAGGTAGATAAAGACCGCATGGCATCCTATAAGCTGACATTGGATGATATCGTGTCAGCCATAAAGAAAGAAAATCAGCTGCTGCCTTCGGGTACTGTTTATACGGATACTGTAAAATCTGATGTCCGTGCTGTCGCACAGTTTAAAAAAGCAGAGGATATAGAAAAGATTTTTGTCAAAAATTCCAGTCAGGAGCGTATTCCTATTACTGCAGTGGCTTCCATACGGCATCAAAATGCCAGGGTTAACCGCTATGGTAATTTCAATGGTGAAGCCTCTGTAATGATGGAAATATATAAAAACAGCGATGCCAATGTAGTGGAAACAGCCGATAATATCGAAGCAAAGCTGTCCAAACTGAAAAAAGAAAACCCGGATTATAATTTTACGATTATAAGTAATGATGCAGATTATGTACGGTCATCACTGCACAATACCCTTGGAACGCTGGTGGAAGGTCTTATTACTACCGGACTGGTATTATTTCTTTTCCTGAGAGGCTGGCGTTCTACCGCTGCGGTAATGATAGCGATACCTACATCCCTTATAGCAACATTTTTTGTCATGTATTCGGCAGGGTTTACCTTTAATATGATGTCACTGATGGGCATGACCCTTTGTATTGGCATATTAGTAGATGATTCTGTAGTAGTATTGGAAAACATATCACGCCATCTTCGCATGGGGGAGCCGGCTGCTCAGGCAGCGGAACAGGGGCGAATGGAAATCGGCATGGCAGCCATAGCAATCACTCTTTGTGATGCTGTTACATTTTTGCCAATAGCCTTTATGTCCGGTATGACCGGGCAGTTTTTCCGTCAATTTGGCCTGACTATTGTTTTTGCCGGGATGTTTTCCTTGTTTGTGTCCTTTACCCTTACTCCGATGCTGGCTGCCAAGCTGTATCGCAAGGGCTGGCAGCAGTCCCAAAACCCTGTTTGGTCCTTTATGGACCGAATGGAAGCAAAGGCTGTGGATATATATGACAAGCTATTGAAAAAATGCTTCAGGAATCAAAAAAAGCTTGTTGTAGGAGCATTGCTTCTGTTTGTGGGAACCGTTTCCCTGATTCCATTGGGAGCGGTGGGCGCAGAATTTATGCCCAGGACTGATGAGGGCAGTTTTCAGATGATTATTGAACTGCCGGTAAATCGCACTGTGGAGGAGACCTATAAGGTAGTTAGCAAAATAGAAGACAAGCTGCAGACAATTCCTGAGGTAAAGCATTATCTGGCCGGCTCAGGGGGCAGTAATTCCTATGAGGGGCGTGTTAAAGTACAGCTAAAGGACAGAAGCGAAAGGGACAGGTCTGTATGGGACATAGCAAATGAAATGCGTGCCTTTTGTGCTGGTATTGATAATGCTACAATTCGCGTTTCTGAAACCCAGACATCAGTAGCAGGAGTATCTGGTGGCAATGGTATCCGAGGTGGCGGAGCTCTGCGCATAGAGCTTCGTGGCATGGATAATGAGAAGCTGGCTGTGGCTGCCAATAAGGTCAAGGAAGTACTTAATACCAGGGTTAAGGGTGTATCGGATGTGGCCAGTTCATATGTTGAGGGGCTGCCTGAGCTGCAGATAACAGTTGATAGGGAAAAAATAAGGGCCATGGGCGTATCCGTAGGCGATGTCCAGACGGCAATTTCCTCGGCTATTTCGGGCCGCGGAGCAGGTTATATCAGTAACGATCCACTGAATGGCAGCCAGGACACAGATATTAATGTCAGATTCAGGGGGGCTGATGGCTTTAAGGCCTCTGATATAGCCTCTATTCCGATAAATATAAATGGTACCTCCATGTTTTTGGGGGATGTGGCACAGATGACATATGGCACGGGGCCGGTGCGTATCAGAAGGGTCGACAAGCAAAGGGCCATTACCATTTTTGCCAATGTGGGAAACAGACCATTAAATGATGTTATTCTGGATGTTAAGGCAGAAATGAAGAATGTAGACTTGGGGGAGGGCATTACCTATAAGTTCAGGGGTCAGTCGGACAATATGGATGAATCCTTTCAGCAGCTGTTTATGGCCTTACTGATGGCTATGGTCTTGATTTATATGCTCCTGGCCGTATTGTACGAATCACTGATAACACCCTTTATAAGAATGTTTTCCCTGCCTTTGGGAATAATCGGGGCAGTCCTGTTTTTGCTTTTTACCAATAATACACTGAATCTTTATTCCATGATAGGTATTTTGGTAATGGATGGTGTTGTGGCAAAAAATGGAACATTGCTGCTGGATTATACCATGACACTTCAGGACCGGGGATATAGTGCCTATGATGCTATTGTGGAAGCAGGTAAAGTCAGGCTGAAACCGATAATGATGACTACTATTACCATGATAGTCGGCATGCTTCCTACCGCACTGGCAGTTACGGAAGGTGCGGAAACAAGGGTGAGTATGGCCTGGGTAATTATTGGCGGACTTATCACTTCGACGGTATTTACACTGATAATAATACCGATAATTTTTATGTTCTTTGAGAATCACCCACCAAGAACATGGTTTGCAGGCATCCGCAGGAAAATTGCAGGATGAAGACTAGTCATTGAGGAGAGATAATTTGAGTATAGTTAATGTGGAAGGTATGTCACATGGCTTTGGAGCCAGGACAATATTTGAAGATGTGAGCTTTAGATTGCTGAAGGGAGAGCATGTAGCACTGGTAGGGGCCAATGGTGAGGGAAAATCCACATTTTTGGCCATAATAACCGGTCAGATGACGCCAGATGAAGGCAAGGTGGAATGGGCCAAAAGGGTTAAGGCCGGTTATCTTGATCAGCATGCAGTGCTAAAGGCTGGAATGACCATAAGAGATGTGTTGAAAACAGCCTTTGATGATATGTATAAGCTGGAAGAGGAAATGCAGTCCTGTTATGACAGAATGGGTGAGGTAGCCCCTGATGAGATGGAAAGGCTGATGGAGGAAGCAGGAGAAATCCAGGAAATATTGGATGCCCATAGCTTTTATACCCTGGACAGTAAAATTGAGGAAGTATCCGGAGGACTGGGGCTTAGGGACATTGGCTTGGATCGTATGGTTGATGAACTTTCAGGCGGCCAGCGCACAAAGGTGCTTCTGACAAAGCTGCTGTTGCAGAATCCTGATATTCTCATATTGGATGAGCCTACCAATTATCTGGATGCAGAGCATATAGAATGGCTGAAGACCTACCTTCAGGGATATGAAAACGCATTTATCCTCGTATCCCATGATATTCCTTTTTTAAATGCAGTTACCAATGTGATTTATCATGTGGATAATGCCTCATTGACGAGATACACCGGAAGTTATGAAAAGTTTCAGGAAATGTATGCCATAAAACGCCGTCAGGAGGATGCTGCCTATGAGCGTCAGCAGGCGGAGATTGCCCGGGAAAAGGATTTTATTCAACGCAACAAGGCCAGAGTGGCTACCAGAGGTATGGCTAATTCCAGGCAGAAAAAACTGGATAAAATGGAAGTCTTGGAAAAGCGCAGTGAAAAGCCTAAACCGCATTTTAATTTCCAGATGGATCGTACACCTGGCCGATATGTGATTGAAGCCAAGCGGCTGATACTGGGATATGATACACCTTTAACCAATCCGGTTGACCTTCAGCTGGAAAGGGGGAAAAAGGTTGCCCTTCGTGGAGTAAATGGCCTGGGGAAAACAACACTTTTAAAAACCCTGTTGGGGATGATAAAGCCAATATCAGGGACAATACAGCTGGGGGAATTTGTAACCCCGGGGTACTTTGAGCAGGAGTCAACCAAGGGCAATGATAATACAGCCATTGAGGAAATCTGGCAGGAATACCCTGGTATGACAGAATTTGAGGTCAGGGCGGCTCTGGCGGCCTGTGGTCTTACTAATGAACACATTACCAGCAAAATGATGGTCCTTTCCGGTGGGGAGGCAGCAAAGGTAAGGCTGTGCAAGATAATGCAAAGGCCGGCAAATCTTTTGGTGCTGGATGAGCCTACCAATCATCTTGATGTGGATGCCAAGGATGAGCTGAAAAGAGCCCTAAAGGCATATAAAGGTGCGATTCTTCTTGTATCCCATGAGCCTTATTTTTATGAGGATTGGGTAGATTCTGTTTGGAATATTGAAGGTTGGACTACTAAAATTATATGACGGGGCTGTTAATGGGAACCTGGCTGTGTTTAACGCAGTCAGGTTTTGCATTAATAAAAATCCCCAGTAACAGCCAGAGATAATTATTCATGCTTTATTGGAATGTTGCCCCGCTTCCCAAGGCTAAAGCCGGCAGCTTTCCGGCATATGTGGTAATTTCCCGGTATTATGCAGGACAATTTTAAGGTTGGCTTAAAGAACTTTTAATTAAATTTTAAGTGGTCAAGTGGATGACTTTCATATAATATGTAGGCAGAAAATAAGTCCTGAAATCAAGGACAGTTAAGGGAGGGGTTTATGATGAAAAAGACAATGGCAATAGGGGTAATGGCACTGGCAATGGGGGTGGTGCTTCCTTCAGTTGGGGATGATTTTCTGATTAATACAGCCATTGCCTGTGAAGAAGGCAGGGAAGCTGAGCAGGGGACGCCCGGAGGGATTCCATACAGCAAGGTTATAGCATATAATTCCGGCATAATTAATGAGAGGATTCATTCGTATGTTGACGGAAAATTGCTGATGGATGCCCAGACCTACAGTGTCACACTTGCACCTGAGGAAATCGGGAAATATCCGGTGCTCCAGGCAGCACTGGAGAAATTGACTGAGGAAAATCATCAGAACATGCTGAATAAGCTGGTTTCATGGCAACCTGATTTGCAGGAACTGTATAAACATGGCAAGGACAATGGGATGTATCAGGAGAATGTTCCCTTTGCCTATGAGCTGACCTATAGTGGACAACGGGCTGACAGTACCGTATTCAGCTGTGTAGGGACTGAATATGTATTTCTTGGCGGAGCACATCCGGTCACCTATTATAAAGGGGTGGTTATAGACAGCGAGTCCGGTAAAAGACTGAAGCTGCAGGATGTTTTGAAAACAACGGATGGTTTTGCGGAAATCGTGGCCAAGGAAACTGAAAAGGAAATTTTAGACCGTCATATTCCTATGGACAGGATCACACTGGTAAACAATATACAGAAGTTGATAGATGATCAGAATTTGCAGTTTGCCCTTACAGCGGATGGAATGAAGGTATTGTTCGGAAGTTATGCTATGGGAATATATGCCTATGGAACCTTTGAGATTGATATTCCACAGGCGGAATATTTTAATATTTGCAATCCTAAATATATTTTTTATGGCAACAGGCCAAGGGGGTAGGCTGTAGGCATTAAAACGAAAAAGTGCAGGTATCAGAAGATAAGGTAATGGACATAAATGGTCGTAACGGGGGTTACTGATTATGTGTCACTACATTCTGATAGCTGCACTTTTGTATGTCAGAAGTTATGGATGTTGTTTAGGGCAACGGCAGGAAAAGGGAGTATCTGCCTCAGAGGTTTACTGACGGGGCCATACTGCCTTGGGGTATTTATGTTGTCAAAGACCTGTTAAATATTTACCTTTGCCATTTTTAGGCGTGGTATATGGGTTATTAAGCCCATTTCGTATGCGTATTTGTAGAACACAGAGAGATTATCCAGATATTCTTCTGTGAGATTCCATTTTATTACATTGAGATATTCGTTGAGCTGGTTAAAGGTCAAAGGCTTTGTGTCCAATATGGAATTAATTGCTTCCTTTTTGTGAGCAATTCCGTAATGCATGGCGGCGTACAGGCGATCATACAGGAGCTGCAGCTGGTCAGGATGCTTTTCGGCAAAATCCTTGTGAACAGTCCATACAGCATATACCATACATCTTCCTGTCAGTTTCTTCCACTCAATCCCCATATCATAATAATAAAAGTGCTCCTTGTCCTGATGATGGTATACATTAAGGGCATCGTCACCAATCAGCAGTGCGGCAGTGGCATCCTCAGGAACAGGATTTTCCGGTGATATATGGCGGGTATAATAGATGGGATTGGCATCATAGGCTTTATGCAATATGATTTTTGCAAAGGTATGGGATGTAGCTGATTGAGCTGTAAGGATGATCTTGTCTTCGTTGATGTCATAAATTGGCTTGCGGGAAACCATGATTATGCTGCGGACTGGGCCGTCAGCCCGGACACAGAGGTCAGGTAAGATCAGCAGCTTGTCATCATTTTTTGCATATATAATTGATGATACTTCACTGGCATCCAGGCGGTTATTTATTAGATCATTATTCATAACAGAAGGGACACCCCTTTTTATGTCAATGCCTTCGTCGAAGCCACATTGTGTGAGGCTGTATGTCAAGGGCAGGACATTGAGAAAATGAATATGTCCCAGGCGTGGTTTTTCCATAATATTCTCCTATGTCAATTTTGGATTAATAAATCAAACATATGATATTATACAAAGAAATAAGGAATTTGTTTAGTCCTTTGCTGAATGTGTAATGTATACATGTTTGGTGGACGCAAAAAACTCCTGCTTTAAAGGTTATTTGATAAAGCAGGAGTTTTATATTATTCGTTTTTGTTGTCTTCCTTGGATTTTGCCAACATTTTTATTACCTTGCTGCCTGTATTATGAATGCGTCTGAGAGGAGCCACCTTGGTTTTTGTCTTTGGCTTCATGTCAGTATTTTTTCCAAAATCACCCCGTTTTAATATGGTGGTCTTGGTTTTTTCAGGCTTGAATAATTTCTTGATAGAACTGAATACCTGTTCAGGAGCAGCGTTCTCTTCACACAGAAAGGCATCAGCAGAAACATACTGCAGTTCAGGGAAGGCATGAACTGTGATATGTCCTTCATTGAAAAGCAATACGATGGCAATGTGCTCATCTGGCATCATCTGACTGGTGGAAGAGAGAATCTCCAGATTGCTTTCCATCAGCATTGATTTTATAGTTGTCTGTAAGGCATACATATCATCAAAGCATGAATTTTTGCATTTATACATGTCCACAGTAATGTGACGCGCAATAATATTCAATAATATCCCCCTTCCAAGTGTTTATTTATGCTAATAATTATACAATAAACACTTATTTTAGTAAAGGAATTAAAGACTTAAATAAAGTATGAATTTATCACCTTAAGGGTTCGTTTTTCGTTGATGCCCTTTATTTTTCACGTTGAAGTGCTGGTGAAAATATAAACCAATAAAACAGATCAGGGCCAGGGAAAAGGCAATAAGACTGGTAAGCTGTGCTGATTTAAACAGCCCAAAAATTAAATTGGTATAATCTCCCCTAAGATATTCAAGGAAAAACCTTGCCATGGCATAAAGCATCACATATAGGGCAAAGGCCTGTCCTTTAATATGGGGCATTGAGCGGAAAATAAGCAGAACAGCAAAAATTACAAAGTCCAGCTGTCCTTCCCATATCTCAGCCGGCCAAAGTGGCTGACTGCCATAGGTGTGATAGGCAAGGGTCGTAGTGGGATAAAGAATACCAAAGTTCCCTCCGGTAGGGGCACCAAAGGCATCTCCATTCAGGAGATTGGCACATCTGCCAAGACCCTGTCCAAATATAATGGCAGGCGCAGCAATGTCCATCATGGCAAGTATGTCGATTTTATGGCGGCGACAATAAATAATGCCAACCAATACTCCCAGGAATACACCACCCTGGATGGCCATGCCTCCCTGCCAGACAAAGAGAATTTCACTGAGGTGATTTTGGTAGTAGGACCAATCGAAAAAGAATACATCCCATAATCTGGCACCAAGAAGACCGCTGAGACCACAATAAATACCTAAATCGACTACATGTTCATGGTATCTGCCGTCCTGTTTGGCCAGGAAATAGCCTACCCCGGCTGCCAGAATGATGCTGAGACTCAGCACCAGACCATATGCCCTGATGGGAAAATCCCCTATGTAAAAAAGAAATTGATGCATAATATCCTCCGACTATTAAAAAGTAATAAGTATATTATAACGCCATTGTTCAAATTTTTCTCCTTCAGAAGAAAATATATTTATGGGGGAGTAACGGGACATTGGCCCTGCAGCCTGTTGTGATATCCTCGGAGCAGGTTTGTGTTTGATTTCCAATACCTAATACAATATAATTTATTTGTCTGTTATTAGCATTTGTCAGGATTGCTGACCGTGAGCAGGAAGATATGTGGTCATGGACATTTGGTAGGCCTGTGAGATAAAAGCTGATCCTGTCAGGATAAAGCCGTTAGGGGACTTTTTGTCTCGAAATATGTTTGTTGTATGTTAATTTGGGAAGGAGAAATGCAAGGTGCTCCGGATTTTTGCTTTAGTTCGTATCGTTGTGACAGTTATTTTGGTGACACTTTTTTCCTGTGGGCAGATATCTGCAGCGGAACAGCAGGATACAATGAATAAGTGGACAGTATATTGGTATTTATGTGGCTCTGACCTGGAATCTCTTCATGGTGCCGCAACTGATGATATACTGGAAATGATTCAGGGGAAATTGCCTGATGATGTGGAAATTGTAATTGAGGCCGGTGGATCCAATGTATGGCAAAATAATGTTTTTGAAGCTGGGACAATAAGCAGATATGTATATTGCTCCAGTGGGTTGATTGAATATGAAAAGCTCCCTGATGGAAATATGGGAGACAAGGAAGTGCTTAAGGATTTTCTCCAGCTGACCACAAAGCATCCTGCGGAGCATAAGATGTTTGTGTTTTGGGATCATGGTGGCGGAACCCTGGGTGGAGTAGCCTATGATGAACGGACTCAAAAATCATTGTCCCTGAATGATATCAAAGAGGCTTTTACGGAAGTGTACGGGAATAATGTCCAAAAGCCACCCTTTGACATAATCGGATTTGACGCCTGCCTGATGAGTACGGTGGAAACAGGATGTGCATTGCAGGGGATTGCTAAATATATGGTCGCCTCAGAGGAGGTTGAACCGGGAACAGGCTGGAATTATACTGAAATAGTCAATACTCTGGCTAATAATCCAGATATTGAGAGCGTGCCTTTGGGCAAAATAATCTGTGATTCATATATTGAAGGCTGTCAGGCTGCAGATGCGGCAGATATGGCAACCTTGGCCCTGATAGATATAGGCAGGATGCCACAGTTGTACGAAGCTTATGATAATTTTGGTCAGGAAGCGTTAATGAAAACCGGCAGCAGTGAGTTTTTCACCAGTTTCGCCAGGGCCTGTTCCACTGTGGAAAATTATGGCGGTAATACGAGCCATCAGGGGTATTACGATCTCATTGATCTTGGCGGGATGGCTTTGGCCACCAGAGACCTTTTACCAGCATCAAGCAACCGGTTGCTGACAGAGGTCAACAATGCTGTCCTATATAAGGTGAATGGCCAATACAGGTCCAAGGGTATGGGACTCTCAGGATATTATCCTTTTAGCGGCAAAAAGGAATACTATGATATCTTCACAGGAATCAACAGTGCCAGCCCGGTATTTAAGGACTTATATTCAAAGATGCTGGTAACGGATGCGGTTCAGCTTCAGGGGCTGGAGGATGTACAGCTGCTGAATGAGGATGGCTGGGCAGTTGCACAGCTGACTCCTGAAATGATGAATTGTATAAGTGAGGTCAGGGTTATGCTGGGTATAGCTGATGACGACCATACCATATATATTCTCGGGGATGATAACAATCTGATTGCTGATTGGGAAAATGGAATATTCAAGGACAATTTTGCCGGTACCTGGGCTGCCCTGGATGGTTACCTGGTATATCAGGATGTAGTGGAGGTTACCGATGATTACAATATATATGCCATTCCCATAAAATTAAATGGGATGCCATGCTGCCTGAAGGCTGTGTATGATTTTAAGCAAAACAGCTATAAGATTTTGGGGGCTACCCGTGAAGAGGTAAATAATGTCGCTATTAAGGACCTTATCAAGCTCAAGGCGGGAGATGAGATAGTCACCCTGCATTATGCTACTGTTGACGGTGGCGACATTAATGAAATAGAGGGTGCAAAATTTAATTTAAGCGATAATTTCGAGCTGAAGGATGTGCCAATGGGGGATGGCAAGTATGCGTTTGCCTTTGAGTTTGTGACACCGCAAAATGAATGCAGGTTTTCAGATGTAGCATTTTTCAGCGTTCAGGATGGAGAGATTTTTCTCATGACAGATGAGGAATAAAGGAGTGTTTTATAACAATGAAAATAATTGCCGGATTAGGTAATCCGGGAAATGAATACGCTAAATCCCGTCATAATGTGGGTTGGATGTTTGTGGATGCTCTGGCCAAAAATCTGGATATTGACAACTGGAAGGCCAGGGAGAATGGAATGGTTGCCGAGGGAAGAATAGGCAGTGAAAAGGTGTTGTTGGTAAAGCCCATGACCTATATGAATAACAGCGGTGAATGCATAGGTCCGTTAATGCGCTGGTACAAGCTGGAACCTGATGACCTGGTGGTGGTCCATGATGATATGGATATTCCGGCAGGGACAGTGCGCATACGCAAGAAGGGCAGTGCCGGGGGCCATAATGGCATAAAATCAATTATTGCCCATGTGGGAGATGAGAATTTCGGCAGGGTAAGAATTGGTATAGGCCGGCCATTGCCGGGATGGAGTGTGGTGGATTATGTATTGGCAGCATTTTCTGAGGAAGATGCTGAAAAAATCAGGGATTCCATCAATTATCTGCTTCCGGCAGTGGAATGTATCATAACAGAGGATATTGACAAGGCCATGAACCAGTATAATCCTAAAAAGGCCAAAAAAAAGAAGGTAAAGGACACAGAGGAGGCGTCTACGGACGATGAAAAAGCCTGATATTATTGCCTTATATGCCGATGAAAATGGTGAAATATTTGATGCCCCTGGCATTTTGGCCATGGGGCGGGAGGGAAAAGATACAAGACTTTTGACTCCTGATGATCTGATTCCGCTTCCTGAAAGTGCTGATTTGATTTTTCTGCCTGACAGGCAGGCATTGGGAATGACTCCGGATGGAGAAGTACTTCCGTTAACAGGTAATGCTGTTTCGGCAATATTACCGGCAGGGTATACCCGTACCATGCTTCCGGCATTTTCAATGGACGAGGGAGTATCCAGACTGCCGCTGTATGGCTATACTGCAGTTTGTGTATATAAGGATCAGTTGTATGCTGCAGCGGTTTACACTGATGAAAACCATAAATGGGATCCGGAACACTATAATACAAAAAATCTTAAGCAGCTGATCAAAAGGGTTAAAAAGGATTTGCCTGATAATCCGTTGATTGCCCATTTGGCTAATTGTTCCCTTGAGTGGCACTGCTGTACAGCAGAAAATTTATTTTATCGCCGTTGGGAATGTGGCATACCTACATCGCCGGTTTGTAATGCAAATTGTTTTGGCTGTATTTCCCTTCAGCCGGCAGAGTGCTGTCCGTCACCCCAGAGCAGGATAAAATTCAGACCTACTCCGGAGCAGATTGCAGAGGTGGGAATATATCATCTTGATAATGCCCCTGAGGGAATCATCAGCTTTGGTCAGGGCTGTGAGGGAGAACCGTCCCTGGCAGCAGATAATATAGCGGCTGGGATAAGGCTGATACGGGAAAAAACCACCAAGGGCCAGATTAATATCAATACTAATGCCGGTTATACCGAGGGAATCAGGAGGATTGTGGATGCAGGACTTGATACCATGCGGGTAAGCATAATCAGTGCAATACCGGAAAGCTATGATGCCTATTACAGGAGTAATTACAGGCTGGAGGATGTTAAGGCTTCTATTGATTACGCACTGAAAAAAGGTATATATGTATCCCTGAATATGCTTTATTTTCCTGGGTTTAATGACAGACATGATGAGCTTGATGCCTGGAAGGATTTCTTTAAGGAATTGCCGGTCCAGATGATACAGGTGAGAAATCTGAACATAGATCCCGATGCTTTTTTGGCTGTAATGCCTGAGGCACAAACAGGATATGTTGGCACCAGAAGATTTTTAAGGGAACTGAAAAAAGAGTTCCCACAGATGGAAATTGGCAGTTTTAGTCACTACATAGAATAATGGTATAAAATAAAAGGATTTTTTCTGTTTAAGTTGAATATTAATTAATATAGACACAAAAGTTTGGAGGGGTTATTTATGACTGTAGAACAGGATTGGGAAGAATTCAAAGCAAAACTGAAGAAAAAAACTGAAATAGACCTGGATTTGTATAAGGCACCACAGATGCAACGCCGTATCCTTAATTTGGCTAAAAGGCATGGTTATGAGACATATTCAGGCTATTTTGACAAGGTTGTTCAGGACAAGGATGATTTTGCTGCTTTTATCGAATATCTGACCATAAATGTATCAGAGTTTTTCCGTACGCCAGATAAATTTGCCAAGCTGGAAACGGATGTTATTCCTGATCTCCTTACCCGCAGCAGCAAGCTGAATATTTGGAGCGCCGGTTGTTCAATCGGTGCAGAGCCTTATTCATTGGCTATGATCATGAAAACATTGACACCAAATACCCGTCATCGTATTTTGGCTACTGATTTGGATATTGAGATTCTCGCCAAGGCGCGCCGCGGTGAATACAGTATCAATGAGCTCAAGGCCATGGATGAAAACCGAAAAAAGAAGTATTTCACGGTGACAGGGGATACTTATGCAGTAACTCAGGAAATTAAGGACTGCATTGAATTCAAGCGCCATAATCTGCTCAAGGATGATTTTGAGCAGGGCTTTGACCTGATTCTCTGCCGTAATGTTGTAATATATTTTACTGAAGAAGCAAAGGACCAGCTTTATGCCAACTTCTTCAAGGCCTTGAAGCCAGGTGGTATACTTTTTGTTGGAGCTACTGAGGCCATTCTTAATTTCCGTAAACTCGGTTATACCAGCTTCCAGCCGTTCTTCTATCAGAAGCCGCTGGTGTAAGTTCTGTCGGGGAGACTGAAAATGATTGCAAACCAAAATATTGAGAGCATGAGCCATGAGGCTTTGGAGGAGCTTCAGTTTTCACGGCTTCAGAAGCAGGTCAGGTGGGCTTACGAAAAAAGTGCGTTTTATCATGATCTCTTTGATAAGGCGGGGGTTGTGCCTGATGAGTTCAGGAGCTTGGCTGATATACAAAAGATTCCTTATATGGAACGCAGTAAATTACTGGAGACCTCAATTTATGATTTACTGACCTTGCCGCTAAGTGGTGTTTTGAGGATATCCCGTCAGGGCGAGGGTAATACTCTTATCAAGATGTATACGAGTGGAGATGTTGCCCGCCAGATGGAAATGATGACCAGAGTCCTGGTGGCATATGGCATCAATGAAACCACTGTGGTTGGCCTTTTGGGGGAAGCCTCAGACAGCCGCCTGATGGATGTTCAGTATGCTCTTGAAGGATTAGGGGCATCTGTAATGCTAATGGGCAGCAATATGGACAATATCATTGAATTGATGACTAAATGTCATGTTGATGTACTGATTAGTGATTTTAGGCTAATAACACAGCTTATAGTCAAATTGCAGGCAAATGGGGATAATGCCCAGGATCTGTATGTTCCATCAGTTATCTGTTTGGAGGAAACCCTGTATAACCCTATGCGTGCTTATATTGACCGCCGTATGAATGTGAATACGAAGACGGTGTATAATTCCTCCTGCCTGGGCTGTGCCGGTATTATGTACCAGTGCAGAATCGGTAAGGGCTTTCATATCAATGAGGATTATTTTTATCCGGAGATTGTTGAATTCGGTGCTGAAAAGGTGATAACTGAGCCACAGCGGGTAGGTGAGCTGGTGATTACTACACTTACTTCAGAGGCAATGCCTATTTTCAGGCTCCGTACCGGCCAGGCAGTGCTGCGACTGGACGGTGAATGTGAATGTGGCAGGAGCTTTATTCGGGTAGTTGCTCCAACGGAATATGAAGGAACATTTGCATAGTTTTTTATTTGTACTCCTTTTATCGCTATAAGTGGTAAAAGGGGTATTTTTTTTAGTAATGCCCTATATGGATACTCAAACATATATGTAACAATCTTTTGACGAATCTTTTTGTCCGATTTAACAGTTTTTATTAAAACTTTATTTGGTCAAAAAAATAGCCATTATACGCTAATAACTACAAAATGGTTGGGGAATTTTATCCATTTGGGTATAATTAAATAGTGAAAACATAACTAGTCCAAGGATGTCTTGTTTACTGCATAATGGAGGAGAGTTGTATGTTGGAAATCATCACAGGGCGTGCCGGCAGTGGGAAAACTGAGTATTGTCTGCAGCAGATATGCAGACAGTTGATTGAAAATCCCATGGGGCCGGCAATTATTCTTTTATTGCCGGAGCATATGACATATAAGGTTGAACGAAAACTTGCAGAAATGTTGTCTGAATATGGCCGGGGATATATGCGGTGTCAGGTATACGGCTTTAAAAGATTTGCTTACCAGATACTGCAGGAAATTGGTGGAGCCTTAAAACCAGGGGTAACCGACATGGGCCGCAATCTTATGCTGAAGCAGATTTTGGACAGGCGGGGAAAGGAATTGAAGGTGTTTGGACGGGCGGCCCGCCAGAGAGGTTTTTCTGCGGTGCTGAGCAATATCATAAATGAATTCAAGGGCTATGAGATTACTCCGGAGCTTTTGTCAAAGGCAGCTGATGGTGTTGCAGACACCAGATTGCAGAATAAATTAACAGACCTTTCGATTCTATATGGTGATTATAATAATGCTTTATCCAACAGTTATACCGACGGCAAGGAAATAATGAGCATACTTTCCGATAAATTACCTCTGTCAAAAACTGTGGCAGGGGCTGATATCTGGTTGGATGGCTTTTTGTTTTTCAATCCTTTGGAGCTGAGAGTCATTGAAGGACTGATGCAATATGCCGCCAATATACATGTTACCTTCAATATGGATGATATGGAAACGGCGACAGGTCAATGGGCCAACCAGGAAGAATCCGGTATCTTTAATAGGGGCTATAATACCCGTAACAGACTTTTGCATCTGGCGGAAAAATGTAGTGTTCAGGTAGAATACAGGCATTTTTCCCAAGGTGTCAGATTTATAAATCCTGTTCTTCAGGCTTTGGAGGCAGGCTTTGATAAAAGAAGACCGGAGCCAGTGGAAGCTGCCAAGGATCTGTTTTTGGCAGAAGCTGCCACATGCAGGCTGGAGGTTGAGGCAGCAGCTGCAGATATTATTGGCCTGGTCAGAAAAAAAGGCTATCGGTGGCGTGATATCGGTGTTCTTATTAGAGACGAAGCCTCATATAGTGATTTATTGGCATTCGTTTTCAGAGACTATGATATTCCATTTTTCAGTGATAAAAAGCGTCAGTGTGCAAATCATCCGGTGGCAGAATTAGTCAGGTCTGCAATTGCTGTTGCAGGTGGATGGAGCTATGACAATATTTTTTGTTGTGTAAAAACAGGATTTTTCCCATTGACCTTTCAGCAGATAGATTTGCTGGAAAACTACTGTCTGGAGTTTTCATTAAAGGGCAAGGCTGTATGGCGACGGGAAGAGCCTTGGACTTTTTCTTCCCGGTACAGTATTGATTCTGAGGAGGAGTCTGTCAGTGAACAGCAGCAAAAAAGGGCAGGAGAAGCCGATCAACTTCGCAGACTGGTATCAGCTCCCCTGGGCATTTTGCAGGATAACCTGAAGAACAGCGAAAATACCAGGGATATGATTCGGGCACTATATGTTTTCCTAACGGATATGAAGGTGCCTGAGACACTGCAGAATTGGGCAGATCAGGCAGAACGGGAAGGTATACTGGATTTGGCCCGTGAGCATCAACAGGTATGGAATGATGTGATGGAGATGTTGGATCAGCTGGTGGAGGTATGCGGTGAGACCAAAATGACAATCCGTGAACTTGGCAGCCTTCTGGAAGAGGGACTGTCTTCATTGGAAATGGCCCTTATACCACCTGGACTGGATTATGTCAATATAGCATCCTTTGATAAAAATGCCCTGGATAATATAAAGGCGGTATATATTTTGGGAGCCAATGCCGGTGTTATGCCGGGGCGGGCCGTTGAAAGTGCCGTATTATCAGATGCAGACCGCATGCACATCAATCAGCAGAATGTTATCGAACTGTCACTGATTGGTGAAGACGCCAGCTTTAATGAGAACTATCTTATATACAAGGCTTTTACCCAGGCCAGGGAATACATGTGGGTATCCTATTCCCTGTCAGCTCCATCCGGAGATGCCATGACCGGTGCAGAGATTACCAGAAAAATAAGGGCTATGTTGCCTAAAAAGAATATCAGGAGTATTCCTTTGGATTGGATTCATGAGTTTTCCCAGGAGGACCAGCTGACAATGCTGGCGAAAAAAAGACAGGCCCTGTCCTATTTGGCTATTGCTCTGGGAAGCCTGCGTGATGAGGGGGATATCCCTGAGCTGTGGCAAAAGATTTATAATTATCTGCTTCACGATGGGGAAGTGGGAAGCATTGTGGAACTGGTGCGGAAAGGTCTGTTTATCGATCCAAAGCTTCACAGATTGCCACGGGATATAGCCTGGAGATTATATGCTCCACGCAAAATACTTCGTGGGTCGGTTACTAAATTTGAGAGGTATAACAGCTGTCCGTTCCAATATTTTATGGAACACGGACTGCATTTAAAGGAGCGCAAGGTAACACGCTTTGGACATCCGGAATTCGGTACTTTGATGCACGCTATGCTGAAGGAATTTGGCGAGCTGCTGAAAAAAGAGAAAAGGCATTGGCATGATATTCCGGAAGAAGAACGAAATGAGCTTTGCGATAGGCTGATGGATAAATTGGCACCGCGAATCAACAATGAAATAATGTATTCAACAAAACAGCTTGAGTCCCAGCTTGCCCGCATTAAAGATACGGCAAGATTTGTCCTGGGGCATCTGGCGGAGCTTGATGGTGCCAGCAGCTTTTCTCCGGAATTCTTTGAGAAATCCTTCGGAAATCCAATGCATGACAGGGATAATTTCACTCCGTCCTATGATCTTGGGGATGGATTGCGGCTGGAACTCACAGGCCAGATTGACCGCATTGATGTCAATGAGGCGGGAAGCCATTTCCTGGTAATAGACTATAAAACAGGATCTGCCGGAATTGATGTTGCAGGGGTATATTATGGGCTCAAGCTGCAATTGCTGACTTATCTTCTTGTTGCAAACCGGATTATGGTGGAGCATACAGGTAAACCGGTATTGCCGGCAGGCATGCTATATTGTTTTTTAAAGAGGCCTGTTCTACCCATGGCAAATCACAGTCATGATCCGGAGACTATCCGTAAGGCGATGGACAAAGAATTGAGATTAAGTGGTTGGATATTGGACAGCCGGGATATTATAGAGCAGCTGGATAGTACCTTTGGGGAAGATAAGGACAACAGATTTTTGCCTATAAGACCTACCAAGAAGTTTGTTCACAGTCAGGATATGGATAAACTGAAAAGTGAGCAGGAATTTACTGCACTGATGACCTATATGGAACACATATTAAGGGAAACCGGTGGGCATATCATGGACGGAAGGATAGATATCAGACCATATAAGAAAAAGAATAAGACGACACCATGCCAATACTGCAAATTTCATCCGATATGTGGCTTTGATGCCAGACTGCCAGGATATGAGTATCGTAATATTACCGGTAAGGATGATGAGTTGATGATGGAGATTATGGACCAGGCCGGTGAAAATAAGGATGACAAATCAGATAATGGAAAGGAGAGGAGGGAAGATAATGGAGTGGTCAAAGGAACAGAAGCTGGCAATAAATAATGATGATAAAAATATACTGGTATCTGCAGCGGCAGGCTCCGGAAAAACTGCCGTGTTGGTCGAGCGTATAGTTTCCCACTTATTGAGGAATCCATCTGGTGAGCAGGATTCCTGGGAGGTGGACAAGCTTTTGGTGGTCACCTTTACCAAGGCGGCTGCTGAGGAAATGAAGCAGCGTATTGAAAAAAGACTGCAGGAAGCTATCGCCAATGAATTGGATAATCCTGATGCAGATAAGGCGATGATACGGAGACTGGAACGGCAGATGATATTGCTGGCAGGGGCATCTATTTGCACCATTGATTCATTTTGTCAGTCATTGGTAAGAAACAATTTTAATGTTATTGACATAGATCCGCAGTTTCGTATAGCCAGCCAAAATGAATTGGCAATTCTTCAGCAGGATGTTCTTGATACCATGTTCGAGGATAAATACAGGGAAGGGGATGCCGCTCTGGAGGGCTTTGCCGACAAATACGGGACTGACAGGGGAGACTCAAAACTCTATGATATCATTTTGGAAATTTATGACAAATCAAGAAATCAGCCATTTCCTGATTTATGGCTTACCCAGCTGGAACAGGATTATAAATCAGCTGATGGACATATAAGTTCTATCAGGGCAACCAAATGGTGGCCTGTTATCCATGAAGAGATAAGCTGCCGGTTTGCTCCGGGAAAAGAGTATATAGCAGAGCTGAAGGATATTGTGGAGGGGTTTGGCACACCAAAGGTCAGGGATAAGTTCAATACAATCATTGAAGCCTATGATACGCTGTGGAGTGCTCTGGAAAATGGCCTTAATGGTGGAATGCCTACCCCCTATGAGGCATTGGTCAATCTTAAGATACCGTCACTGCCAGGCAAACTGACTGGTATGGAGGTTGATGTAAAACAGGAATTCAAGCAGGTGGCAGATAAGCTGAAAAAACTGAAGGAACAGATAAAAGCATTCCTTCAGGCTGATGAGGATGTGCTGTTAAAGGAGCTTAATGCAGCCGGTGGTGATATAGCCTGTATTATTAAGATGGTAAAGGATTTTGCCCAGGAGTACAGTCAGGCCAAGCACCAGAAAAATATAGCGGATTTTAATGATGTGGAACATTTTGCGCTGAATATACTGAATGCACAGGATGCAGCCCCTGGCCAGCTTAAACCTTCAGAGGTGGCTTTAAACCTTAGGGATAAATATCAGGAGATCATGGTGGATGAATATCAGGATACTAATGAGCTTCAAGAATTTATTGTGGCCCTTATTTCAGGTGATAATAATGCCAATACCTTCACTGTTGGGGATGTAAAGCAAAGCATATACGGATTCCGGTCATCAGAGCCAGGGGTTTTCCTAAAAAAATATACTGAATATGGCAGGCGTGATAATGAAAGGGGTGAGCTGATTACCCTGGGAAGAAATTTCCGGAGCCGTCGGGAAATACTGTCTGCAATTAATTATGTGTTTGCCCAGGTAATGACTCCCAATCCCAATGAAATCGAATATGATGAACGGGCCATGCTGAATGAGGGTGATCCATACGGCTATAAGGAGCTGGAAAAAGAAAAACTGTTTAGTGACAATGTGGAATTTGCCTTGATTAATATGGAAAACCAGGATGGTAGTGATAATCACCGGGAAGAGTCAAAGTCAGATGCTTCGGATGAAGAAGATTTGGTGGGATTTGAGCTGGAGGCTCAGTATATCGCCAACCGTTTTTGTGAGATCAAAAAAAGTGGAAAATTGATCTTTGACAAGGATTTTAAGGAAAACGATGGATATCGTCCGGTTACATGGCGGGATATGGTTGTACTCCTCAGGGCTACCAGCAACAAGGCTGATGTTATACAGGAGGTTTTCCAGCAAAACGGAATACCTGTATATGTCAATGTTAAAGATGGTTTTTTTAAAACCACTGAAATACAGACTATGTATTCCCTGCTTTCAGTAATAGATAATTCTCAGCAGGATATATATTTGGCAGCAGTATTGTTTTCACCTGTTGTAGGGCTAAGTACTGAGGCTTTGGCCAGACTCAGGCTGGTGGACAGGGATGGAGATTTATATGCAGCACTTTTGGCGGCCAATACCCCTGAAGCTGATTTGGATGGTTCAATCAAGGTCAAGATAGATAAATTTTTGAAGCAGCTGAGCTCATGGCGCCAGATGACCAGGTACTTAAGTGTACCGCAGCTTATCTGGCAGATATTCAGGGATACCGGATACTATGATTATGTTGGTAGCCTGAGAGGAGGTGTCCTTCGTCAGGCTAATCTCCGTATGCTGGTGACCCGTGCACAGGAGTTCCAGACTACAGATTATCAGGGACTTTTCCGCTTCCTGAGATTTATTCAGCGTATGACGGAGATGGAAACTGATCTGTCCATGGCCCGCACCCTTGGTGAAGGGGAGGATGTGGTAAGGGTAATGACCATACATAAGAGCAAAGGACTTGAGTTTCCGGTGGTGGCCATTGCTGACATGTGTAAGGGCTTCAATGACCAGGACCTTAAAAAGGATGTACTGGTCCATAAAAAGCTTGGTATAGGCATACAATATGTAGATCCGCAGTTCAGGACAAAATATGATATATTTTCCAGGCAGGCCATAAGGGCAAAAATGAGGCGTGAACTTCAGGCAGAAGAGCTTCGTGTACTTTATGTAGCTATGACGCGGGCAAGGGAAAAGCTTATTATGGTTGGCCGATGTAAAAATATCCAGACAATGGTTGATAAATGGTGTGAGGATATCGATAAAACTGGACAGGTCATGCCGGTTCATACCCTCTTGTCAGTAAATTCCTATGCTGACTGGGTGGCAAGAGCGGTTGCCCATCACCCTGATGGACAGCCCTTGGTGGAGGTTTCCAATAATGGAAAATCCTGCAAGGATATTCCCGATGCCGTGGGGCGGGAGTCGCACTGGAAGGTTGAACTAATAGATTCAGCTGCTATAGGCAGCAGTCATGATGCAGAGGAATTGAATAATAATCTTATTCAGGCGGTGCAGGCCGGGGAAGATATGCCGGTGGAAATGAATCAGGAAAAATTGGCGGAGGTTCTTCAACTGGAGTATGATTACCGCGGAACCCGTGAGGTGCCTGCCAAGCTAACTGTTTCAGAGCTTAAACGCCATTTTGCTGAAGAAATACAGCAGGATATGTCCATGGAGGAAAGTCGCCTGATTGAGTCCCAGCATCGGGAATATATTTTTAGCCGACCTATGTTCATACAGGAGGATAGCGGTGGCCGCATTCTCAAGGGCAACGAGTATGGTACCCTGATGCATTCAGTTATGCAGCATCTGGTGCTCTCAGACAATCTGGATACTGGGAACATAAAAAAACAGCTGGCAAAAATGGCGGAGAATGAAATAATTTTGCAGGAACAGGTACCATATGTCAGTGTCAGATCAATTGCAGCTTTTTTTGAAACAGAATTGGGGAAACGAA
Organism: Anaerovibrio sp.; assembly: GCF_024697385.1. Lineage (GTDB taxonomy): Bacteria > Bacillota > Negativicutes > Selenomonadales > Selenomonadaceae > Anaerovibrio. The sequence continues at coordinate 4,108 of NZ_JAILFV010000179.1, read as the reverse complement.
TGACCGGTGCAGAGGAGCTTTGGCGTGAGTTGCCTTTCAGCAGGGGGTTGGCAGCTGATAGATATTACGAAAATGTGGAGGGAGAATTCATTTTCAGTCAGGGTGTTATTGATGTCCTGTTCAGGGAAGGAGATGACAAATATATCCTGGTGGATTATAAAACGGACAGTAATACTGAGCCGGAAAGCGTCAAGAACCGATATGGTCTTCAGATCAAGCTGTATACGGAAGCTGTTGAAGATATATTAAAGGTTAAGGTTTCAGAACGATATCTGGTAATGCTACACGATAACAGTATAATTGCAATGTAGGCAGGATTATGTAATCAGGAAACACTCACCTTCAGGTGAGTGTTTTTTTTCGGTCTTTTTACAACAACAAAAAATATTTTTAAATAAAAACAAAAGAATTCCTTGAAAAATTAGTATAATATGATAAAATTATTAATAAATAAAGGGGATATTATAATAAAATAAAGGCAAAGGACAATGGAACTTAAAAATAACAATGATGGCCTGGAGCAACTCTTTTCGGCAGCTCACAGGAGCACCGGCAACGGTATTAACCGTGAACAACGGGGGATAAAGGGATCTGTTGGGTCGCCTGTTGTAGAGTTGGTTGATAAGCTGGTGCAGGATGCCTTGTTGCGTGATGCCAGTGATATTCATATCGAGCCCGGAAATACCTGCGGCAGGGTAAGATACCGGATAAATGGACTCCTTGAAATAGTATTCAGGAATATTAATCCTGAGCTGTATAGCCATATCATTTCCAGAATAAAAATCATGGGCAGGATGAATATTGCTGAAACCAGACTGCCACAGGATGGGAGATTTTCCTATGAATATAAGGGGCAGGAAATTGATGTCAGAATTTCTGTTGTTCCTCTTATAGTAGGGGAAAAAGCTGTTCTCAGGCTGCTGAACCGTGGCAGCCGTTTTATGGAAGTGACCGGTCTGGGCTTGTCACCGGAAAATGAAAAAGTTTTTATGGATCTCTGCAGAGATGGGATTGGCGGAGTTATTTTTGCAGGGCCGGTTAATTCCGGCAAGACAACAGCCTTATATGCCGCATTATATTTATTGAATAATACTGCAAAAAACATAGTTACCATAGAAGATCCGGTGGAATACAGGCTGCAGGGAATTAATCAGATACAGGTCAACAGCAAGATAAAACTGGATTTTGAGGAGGCACTGGAGGCTGTCCTGCGGCAGGATTATGATGCACTGGCCATTGGTGAAGTACGCAACAGCAATGTTGCCAATATACTTATAAAAAGCTCCCTGGCAGGACATCTGGTATTTGCAACAATCCATACCTCCAGGGCAGTAAAGGTTATTTACAGGCTGCTTAACATGGGAATTGAACCATATTATCTTGCTGCGGCACTAAGGGGAATAATAGCACAGAGGCTGGTACCACGCTTATGTCAATATTGTCGCAAGTCCTATATTGTGGAGCCTGAAAGTGAGATTGCTGATTTTTTGGGTGATGATTACCATGAGGGACTTATACTTTATAGAAAGCATGGTTGTGAAAGATGCGGTGGCAGAGGCATTGATGGAAGAATAGCTATACATGAGATTCTCCGTTTTTCCAGGGCACTGAGGGAATGTATCGGATCTGATCCCCATGCTGATGAAATGCAAAAGGCAATTGCCGATAGCGGTATGATAACCATGGAAAGGGATGGCTTCCTAAAAGCGACTAAGGGGTTGGTGGAAATAGAGGAAATAATGAAGCTGGACAATGGTTAAAGATTAGAGGTGATAGTAATGGGATTTGGTGAAGGGGAATTTAAGGATTTTCTTTGCCATGCCGCGGACAGGGAGATATCTGATATTTTCATAAGTGAGGATACTCCGGTATTTTATCGCAGAAAAGGTATGTTACTTCAATTGAACGGTACAGTTCCTGATAGCGATGATATATGGAGTATTTTTGCTGACATGACTGACCAAGCGGCACAGGAAAATTTTTTGTGCAATAAAGAGGCTGATTTACCATGGTCCTTACAAGATAAGCGCTTTAGGGTACATATATATCATAAACTGGGAAAAACGGCTTTTGCCATAAGGGTTTTATCCGAAAAAATTCCTTCACTGGATAGTTTGGGGCAGGCCGGTGCAGTCAAACAATTTATGAATTATACAGAAGGGCTTCTTTTGATAACCGGTGCAACCGGAGCAGGCAAGACAACCACTGTAGCAGCCATGCTGGCTGAATATAACAGGATGGTGGCATATCATATATTGACTCTGGAGGAACCTGTAGAATACCTGTACCCCAAGGGAAAATGTCTTTTTAGCCAACAGGAAGCAGGGCGGGATTTTCTTGATTACCGGCAGGGGATAATAAGCGCCATGCGGGAAAATCCGGATATTATTGTAATTGCTGAGCTTCGGGATGAAGGTGCATGTGAGGCCGCACTTAGTGCAGCAGCTTCCGGACATTATGTGATTGCCACAATGCATACAGGAGGTGCAGTTGAAACAGTGGAACGCCTTGTAAGCATGTTTTCTGCTACAAGACAGAATTTAGTAAGAAGCATGCTGGCTGCTTCCTTGCGGGGAATATGCACCCAGCGTTTGTTTCGCGGCAGGGGGGGACAACAGTACTGTGGGGCAGAAATTCTGCATTCAAATAATGCTGTAAAAAATATTATTCGGTGTGGAAAATATGAGCAGCTATTGTCAGTTATGCAGTCAGGAGCCGGACAGGGAATGCAGACTATGGCAATGGCAGTGGATTTGTTGCAGAAGGATGGTTTGCTTATTCAGTAATTGCAGGTGAATCAATGAATACATATACCTATATTTGGGCGGATTATGGCGGCAGCAGAGGGGAAGGAACGGTCAGGGCTGAAAGCAGGATGGCTGCATACATGGCCCTGAACGAACAGGGGATTACTGTATTAAGACTGCAGGAGAAAGTAAATAGCAGTGTATTGGTGAAGGTGATCAGGGGAAATCATTTTTCAAAAAGCACCTTTTATCGTCAGGCAGCTTTATTGCTGGAAGCAGGTATACCAATAGGTGAAATACTGGAGCTGCTCGACCATCATAACAGCCTGCTGCCTGTACGAAAGAGATTGTCTGCCGGAGCATCTTTTACGGAGGCAATGGGAGCTGTGGAGGACTTATGTAGTCATCAGGAAATTTCCATGATAGAGGCCGGCGAAAATGGTGGATGTCTTGATGTGGTATTTTCGCGGCTGGCAGATGATTTCACCGAAAAAGAAGCGTTTGAAAAGGAATTCAGGCTGGCAATGATATATCCATGTTTTCTTTTATTGGTCAGTATGATGGCAATTGCCGTTATAATTTTTCAGGTGCTGCCTGCAATATTCGCATTGTTTGGAGATATGTCCGTAACGCTTCCCTGGCCTACGCGTTTCTTGATGGCTATCAGTTCCCTGCAGGGGAAATATATAGCTTTGGCTGCACTGGGGATTTTTATCATTTCAGGTTTATTAAGTGGGCTTGGAAGATATGAAAAGGGGAGTATTCTGATAGCAAAAAAAATCCTGCAGCTGCCTTTCATAGGCAAGTTATGTCTCATGAAGGATCTGGCGATGTTTTTCGGAGTACTTTCAATGATGCTTGAAAGTGGCATTGTAGTTGATAGGGCAGTGGAAAATGCTGCAGCCGCATGTACCAATGGATTTTTGCGGCGACAGGTCATGCTGGCAGGGGAAAAGATAACCAGGGGAGCGGCATTTTCTGACAGTATGACAGAGTTACCCTGCCCGATAATCATACAACGCATGATAGAATCCGGTGAAATGTCAGGTGAATTGCCAATTATATTGCAGCATGCAGGGAGATATTGTCGGGAAGAAGCACATAAACGGATTAAAATAATTCAAACCATGTCAGAGCCTTTTATGATGCTGGTGACAGGTGTACTGATAGGATTTATTGTCCTGGGAATTGTCTGGCCCATGCTGGAAATGATGAGTGTCTATTTATAACGAGCTTTAAGATGTCCCCTTCCTCTTTAGGTGGGGGAAAACAAACTACAACAGCTGGCGAGCATATCTCCCAGCTCGTTGAAACGCTAATTGGAAGATTTTTCTTCTAAAGAAGAAAAATTTGAACAATGG
>NZ_JAILFV010000177.1 GCF_024697385.1 Anaerovibrio sp. | reverse complement strand
CTTCATACTAACCTCCCAAACACTACAATCACTATATATTATACCGCCATTGTTAAAAATTTACCACAGTAAAAGGTCCTTTTCCCTTTAAATACCTTTATTCTTTTAACCTTTTTTGTTAAAATTTTCAGAGAATATTTTATATGAGGAGTTTTTTAATGATTACCGGAATCATAGCAGAATATAATCCATTTCACAATGGTCATTTATATCAGCTTAGAAAAATACAGGAAGCCACCGGAAAGGAATCTGCCATCATTGCCTGCATAAGCGGTGGACTGACCCAACGGGGCGAACTTCCAATCCTGAACAAATGGCAGCGGGCTACACTGGCTGTCCAGCATGGGGTCAATCTTGTCCTCGAGCTTCCCACCGTATTTTGCTGTCGCAGTGCCCAGCACTTTGCCTTTGGTGGAGTATCCCTGTTTCATCAGCTGGGAATAGTCGAGCAATTGGCCTTTGGCACAGAATACCCTGATTTGGATATACTGAATGCTCTGTCTGATATTGATATCTCAGAATATCAGCCACAGCTAAAGTCTCTTCTGCAGCAGGGTTTCTCATATGCCAGTGCCGTATGCCATGTTTTAAGTACCATAACGGGCATTGAGGAAGCCATCCTAAAGGAACCTAATACCATTCTTGGGGTAGAATACTTAAAGGCTATATCAGCACTAAATTCCTCTATTACGCCATTGCCCTTAATGCGCGTAGGAGCACATCACCACGACCAGAGCCTGCAGGGCACCTTTGCCAGTGGAAGCGGCATACGCAACATGTTAAGGGATAATGCCCATGCAGCCATAAAAAATACGGTCCCTCCAAAAACAATGGCACTGCTCCATGATTTAAACAGCACCTATAATACACCGGAAAAGCTTTATTCCGCCCTACAGCTATTCATTCTCAACAGTACCCCGGAAAAGCTGCAGGAAATTTGCTCAGTAAACGAAGGACTGGAGCATAAAATAATCGAAGCAGCCACTGCACAGGATATGAACGGTTTCATCAACTGCCTGGTGGGAAAAAGGTATCAGCGTTCCCGCATCAATCGGATGGCTGCATGCATTCTCCTGAACTTGAAAAAAACGACTGCTGAAAATGCAGATAAAAATGGCGCACCGTATGCCAGGGTCTTAGCCTTTGATTCCAAAGGAAAAAATCTGATGAAGGCCATCAAGGAAAATGCTTCCATCCCACTGGTTACAAAGGTAACTAAATATATAAACCACAGGGATTACATGAATAAAAAGCTCCTTACACCAATACAGCAGTTACTGTATTACGACCTTGCCGCCAACAATCTTTATGAGCTTTGTCAGCACACTCCTGTACTTCATCGCGATTTTATCACCTCACCGGTGAATATACAATGATAATTAACCGTCATATAACCCAAAATATTTATTCATCTAAAACAAAGCACCTACAGGCACATCAATCTGCCTGTAGTTTTTTATCATCAGTATTGCCCTTCAGCTAATTCATCACAAGACGCTTTAATTCCGCGATTTCTTTTATATATCCATCCCTGTCATTGGGTGTTTCCAAAATAAAAGGCAAATCCTTTAGCTCTTTATGGTTGATTATTCCCTTAATCGCAGCCCAACCTATACTGCCTTCCCCCAGTCTGGCGTGACGATCCTTGTTGGAGGCAAACGGCGTCATACTGTCATTCAAATGAATAGCCTTTAATTTATCTATGCCGATGACCTTATCAAATTCCTTTAATACACCATCCAGGTCATTGACAACATCATAACCGGCACTGTATACATGGCAGGTATCCAGACACACCCCAACCAGGTCTCCCAGCTTAACTGATTTTATTATTTCTGCCAATTCATCAAAGCTACGGCCCACCTCAGTCCCCTTACCTGACATGGTTTCCAGAAGTACTGTGGTACACTGATCAGGCTGCAATACTCTGTTGAGCTGATCTGCTATCAGTTCAATAGCAGTTTCAACTCCCTGCCCCACATGACTGCCAGGATGAAGATTGTAATAATTACCGGGAGTATATTCCAACCGATGCAAATCATCCACAAGAATATCATGGGCAAATTCCCTTAATTCCGGCTTTGCCGCACAGGGATTCATGGTGTATGGTGCATGGGCAACCAACCTGCCAATACCGTTTTGGGCTTTATATTGCAAGAAATCACTGACATCCTTCTCATCTATGACTTTTGCCTTCCCGCCACGGGGATTTCTGGTGAAAAAAGCAAAAACATTTCCGCCCAACCCAATTATTTCCTTACCCATGGCCAAATATCCCTTGGATGAAGATATATGGTTTCCAATATTTAACACAATAACACCTCCCCAAAATCTGCAATGCACCAACAGCAATCACATATACACCTTTTTAATAAAAAACAGTCTCCAATATATGGAGACTGTTTAATATATTTCATGCAGCTGTTAATATTATTTCTTGTTAACTGCATCCTTCAAGGCCTTACCAGCCTTGAAAGCAGGAACCTTTGCAGCAGCAATCTTAATCTCAGCACCAGTCTGAGGATTGCGGCCGGTACGGGCAGCACGCTGATTTACCTTGAAAGTACCAAAACCAATCATCTGAACAGCTTCTCCATCAACCAAAGCCTCCTGAACGGCTTCAAGAGTTGCCTTCAATGCAGCACCTGCATCTTTCTGGGTCAACTCTGCTTTTTCAGCAATTTTTGCAACCAATTCTGCCTTTGTCATAATGTTTCAAAACTCCTCTCATATAAAAACTTCTTGTATGATAGCACAGAAGTCATGATTTGTCCAATTTATGATGGTTAATCTCTCAAAATAAGAAAATAACCTGCATAAAACGAGGTCCTCCCCTGACAAATAACAACCTTCCATACTATTGAATGATACCCAACACAGGTTTATTATACATAAACCACAGCAATAGAGCAATACCTATTATTTATCCAAATACCATTTGATAATGGCCTGAGTGCCATTATCATCCATCCCCCTGGCCGAAAGCATATCGTAAAGCTCCTTTGTTTTCTGCAATCCGGGCAGTTCCAGTCCCGCCTCTTCTGCTGATTCAATTGCTATACGCATATCCTTAATAAAATGCTTGATATAAAAGCCCGGAGCATAGTCCTTTTTAAGCATGCGCCTACCAAGATTTGACAGTGACCAGGAGCCAGCAGCACCGGTTTCAATAGTTTCCAGCACCTTTTGTGGGTCAAGCCCCATCTTTTGAGCATAAAACAGTGATTCTGCCACTCCCAGCATTCCAGAAGCAATGGCTATCTGATTGGCCATCTTGGTATACTGTCCTGAGCCTGCAGCCCCAAAGAAATTAATAGTCTTGCCCATAGCCTCAAAAACCGGCATGGCCATATTAAAAGCAGTCTCATCCCCACCTACCATTATAGCCAGGGTTCCATTTTTTGCTCCAAGATCACCACCTGATACAGGTGCATCAAGAGCACATATCCCCTTTTCCCTTGCTTCTTCATAAATCCTTTTAGCCAGAGTTGGACTGGAGGTGGTCATATCAATCACTACCCCACCCTGCTTGGCAGATAAAATCCCATCCTTGCCGAGATATACCTCCTCAACATCCTTTGGATATCCCACTATGGATATAACAGCATCAACATTTTCAGCAGCTTCTGCAGGCGTATTGCACCACCTCATCCCCTCATCAATAAGAGGCTGTGCCTTGGCTTTGGTCCTATTATAAACAGCTACATCAAAGCCTGCTTTTTGCAGATGGCGGACCATACTGGATCCCATTACACCTGTTCCAATAAATCCAATTTTTTTAATTTTCATATCCATCCCTCACAAAACTACAAGACACTAATTCTCAAACAATAATCCATTCATTATGTTCGCCATATCATGGCCGGCTTCCTTCTTTTTTTTAAAATAACCGGATTAACTATCCATTTTTAATATAACTCCATCCAGATACAAATAAAATAAGACCTATTCAGCAATAATTTGGCATTTCCACTGAATAGGTCCTCTATCATCCTTCTGTCTTTGTATCGGTTTCAGGAGTTTTTTTCTTGACAACGCGTTTATCCCGTCTTTGATAACTGCTGTTGTGCTTTCTTGGGCGCCCAGGTTTACGGCGGTTGTTTTTTTCCTTATCCTTGTCTGACTTGTCCTGCCGACCTGAATTATCTTCTTTGTTTACTGGCCTGGATGCCTTAATTGTCTTGCCCTTCTGCTCCTGAGGATCAGACTCGGATTTAACAGCAGCCACGATTGCTGCTGCCTCAGCCTCAACATCTTCACCGGCAAAGGCTTCCTCAGACAATGCTTCCATGACTATTTCCACCATGGTACGCTCGCAATCCACTCCTTCAAGATTAATTTCCCTTGGTTTTCCCATATGACTATCCTGCCGGAGCTTCTCGGCTTCCATATCTGTGCTCTCAGCAGCGGTAACTGATGCCTTATAAATACCACGCAAGGGTTTATATACCGTCTTGATTTTTTTGTATAGCTCCCCACCATCATTTCGTCCCATAAGCTTGTTAAGCATATGGTAAAATTCCATCTTGGTAGATGATTCCTGCAGTGCATTATACACATACTCAGCCTCACGGTAATTAATAGGAATCTTATGATTGATTTTAATGGTATTTAAAATCTTGGTGCATACAGACTGATACGCCCTTTTAGTCTTCTCATCCTCAGAAATATCTGTTGCATCAGACTCCTCAGAAGCAATTTCAGCATTGGCAGCCGAAATCTCTGCATTCAAATCAGCTGGCTCATCAACTGACGCTAAAGCTGCATCGTCCTCATTGGTGTCAAATTCTGCGATTACATCCTGGTCACTTTCATCCACTGCTTCATTATTTTGATGCTTTAAGGCATAATTAATGTCCTTGCAGCGAAAAATAGCCTTGCGGTCCATATTCTGTGCCATGGTAATGGCAGCATCATAGCCTTTATCACGACTGATGATGTAATAATTATCATCTTCAGAATAATCACACATCAAAGCCGTAATCAGCTGGAAATCCAAGGCATTCTCCACGCCATTTTCTATTTTGGTAAACCTGATTGCTCCCTGCGTATGCATCAGCTTCTGTACCACATCAATTTTCAGTGTATCAGCCTTGGAGCTGTAAAACAAATATAAAGTATCATCAGGAGTAAGATTTTCTACTCCCTTTAAACCTTCATTATGAACATTTTCATAATCAATATAAAACTTTGCCACTTAATACCTTCCTATTCCAGTATGCCCACCTCATACCACACGATTAAAATTATCCGGTGGGTATTTATACTTCTTTTCGGTCAACAGGTACAGTATGCAGTTCCAGATCAGGGTTGTTGTCTGTAATCCACCCCAGTGCCCATTCATTGTTCACCAAGAGTACAGGGTTATCACGACGGTCATATACAAACATACCTCGGTCGGTCCCCCGCAGGCTGGCAGGAGTGACCTCACGACCATCCTCAAAGGTCATCCACCTGGCAACCTCATAAGGCTGCATATTCATTATTATATCAACACCATACTCGTTTTTCAGGCGATACTCCAGCACCTCAAACTGCAGTGTACCAACCGTACCTACAATAAATGATTCCGTACCGGCGCCGGCCTGTCGGAACAGCTGAATAGCCCCCTCCTGGGTAAGCTGCTCAATGCCCTTGACGAACTGTTTCCTTTTCATTGTATCCTTGGCGCTTACACGGGCAAACTTCTCCGGCGGAAATACAGGAAAAGCTTCATATTCAAACTTTTTTGAATTATCACAAAGAGTGTCTCCTATACCAAAAATCCCCGGATCAAATAATCCCACAATATCTCCAGGATATGCCTCCTCAACAATCTGACGGTCCTGCGCCATAAATTGCTGTGGCTGTGCCAGCTTGATAGCTTTGCCGCTGCGCTTGTGGAAAACACTCATCCCCCGTTCAAACTTGCCGGAACAAATACGGATAAACGCCAACCGGTCACGATGAGCCGGATTCATATTAGCCTGAATCTTAAACACAAAAGCCGAAAACTTGTCATCATCCGGCGAAATAATTCCCTCAGATGATTGACGGGCCTGTGGTTCAGGTGCCAGCTTTAAATATTCTTCAAGGAAATTCTGCACGCCGAAGTTGGTCATTGCCGAGCCAAAGAACATAGGAGTCAGTTCTCCACGGGCCACCTTCTCCAAATCGAATTCCTCACCGGCCATATCCAACAACTCAATATCATCCATCAGTGTCTTATGAGCTTCTTCACCCAACATTTCTGCAAATTCCGGATCATCCAATGACCCTGTAACAGAAGCTCGGGCATTCTGTCCGTGGGAGGTATCATCCTCAAAGAGTTCAATCTGTTTCTTCTGGCGGTCATATACGCCAAAATACTTTCCATCAGTACCAATCGGCCAGTTCATAGGATAAGAACGGATTCCCAGGACATTTTCCAATTCATCCATCAAATCAATCGGCGCCTTACCAAACCTGTCCAGTTTGTTTACAAAGGTAAAAATTGGAATACCACGCTGCTTGCAGACCTTAAACAACTTTTTTGTCTGCGCCTCAACACCCTTTGCCACATCAATAATCATGACTGCACTATCTACTGCCATAAGTGTACGGTATGTATCCTCAGAGAAATCCTGATGTCCTGGTGTATCGAGGATATTAATGCAGTAGTCCCCATAATTAAACTGTAAAACTGAAGAAGTAACAGAAATTCCACGCTGTTTCTCAATCTCCATCCAGTCAGAAACCGCATGATGAGCAGTCTTTCTGGATTTTACAGAGCCTGCCAGATGAATTGCCCCTCCATACAACAGGAGTTTTTCCGTCAGCGTAGTCTTACCGGCATCCGGATGGGAAATTATGGCGAATGTCCGCCGTCTCTTTATTTCATCAGTCAACTGTGACAAATTATATTCCTCCACTTGCTAAATCTTATTTACAATCTAAAAACATACCAATTTATTATATAAGATACCTTAATAAAATTCAATTATAACTCATTGAAATTTACCTCTGCTCTAAGCAAAAAGAAGCCCCCCAGGAGCTTCTTTTAATCTCGTCATAACAATGTTTTTGAAATGAATGCCAATATCGGCAATGCAATCAAGGTACGCTCCAAAAAAATAACAAATAAGCGCTTCATATCCAGCCCCACTTTGGATTTAACAATAATACTGCCTACCTCCGTCAGATAGATTATCTGAACCAAGGACAAGCCTGCAACCAAAAAGCGGGTGGGTTCCCCTAAATAGGCCGGGGTAATCAGTGCAGGAATGAACATGTCAATGAATCCCACCAAAGTAGCCGGAGCTATCTGATATGCACCCTCAATCCCGAACAAACTCATGTAGACTCCCATAGGGTATGACAGCCATTGCATGATTCCTGTTTCGTTAACCAAAAGGGTACCCAAGGTTCCCCAGGCAATTACAATTGGTATCAAATCCATAAGTATGCCAATCGTCATTTTAGAAGCTGTATTAAACGCCTGACCAAAACTGAATTTTTTTGCTCTTTCTATGGCAGCCACCCAAGCCCATCCCAACAAAGTAGACGCCTGAGGCACTTCTTCGTTGATATTCTTGGTACCGCAATAGGAGTCGTCTATGCTGGACAAAGGTGGTATCCGAACCTCAATCATTGCCAAAAGCAGCCCTATGGCTGTAACAGAACCATACAGCAGCAAAAAATGATTTGTGACATGCAATGTTTCAGCAATAACCATACAAAATGGAATGGAAACAAGGGAAAAATTAGTCATAATAGCTGCAGCTTCCCTTTTACTGTAGTATCCACTCTGATATTGATTACCTGTAATCAGAACAGCAGTATTAGAGGATGCCAGCCATGAAGCAATAAGATCCACTGAAGCCCTGCCAGGCACACGGAACAATGGCCGAATAAGCGGTTTAAAAAGTATCCCCATAAACTCCATTATTCCACATTCTGTCAAGAAAGGGAGTATAAAACTAAGAGTGACAGCTATTGCAATAAGCGTTTGTGCCAAAGAAACCATACTTCCCCCAACATCATCGCTTCTTACCACTTCAGGTCCCACTCCAAAACACACGGAAACAATGACTCCCACGGCAATGAGTCTTGTTAAGGTATAAACCTTCGATACAAACAGGAGTTCAACCAACCAGGCCAGCCTGTTGGGTAATGTCGGCTTCCAGAAGCACCCCAATACAGCACTTAACCCTGAAAAAATTACGATTAATGGTAAAAGCCATGGTACATTTTCCTGGACAGCATGATCCAACAGGTCTGTCAAAACACTAAGTGCTGTATTATATGAACCACCTGTTGTATCCCATGGATACAAGAACATAAAACCACCAAAAATCGAGCACCCAAAAAATTTTATAATATGGATAATGTTATATTCACTTTTTAAATTTTTTTCATTGTCCAAAAAATCTTTCATTACTATACCCCTCAAAACAATAGATACTATACCGCCATTGTTCATATTTTCCTCCTCCAGGAGAAAAATAATCCCGCTAACGGTTCAACGAGGTGAAAAACATTCTTCGAATAATTATATCTATCACGAAAATTTTCTAATATCAATACGATACATCATCATAATAATTAATGCAAATACTTATAAAAATTATTTCTTCTGCAGATTCAAAAAGCTTAATAATACGCTGCCCATTGGCCATTGGTGTAAGGGAACCTTTTATGCCTTGGTTAAATTTCTCAATAATGCTTATGGCCTTATCATCAAAAATTACAAACTGGCCACCCTCATCATTCCAAGTAATGCCCTTTATACCATGTTCATTAAGATATAAACTGACCTGCTTATCGCTACAGCTTCAGCCATTTTCTTCTGAATAGTTTTTGATTGATTCAAGTAGTTGTTTTCTTCCTGAATTAAATCTTTATCATTAGGAATATCAACCTTGTACAACCGACCTTTGGTTTTTTCATAGTTATCCTTATTGGCCAAGAACTCTAGCATTTGCCGCTTGGCAGAAATATTAGTTGCATCGGGATCATTGTTAATACTCTTTTGAATAACCTCAATGGCCTTTTCGTGTCCATATCTTTCCTCTATTTCTAGTGCGGCATTGGTTATATCTGTAGGCAACATCTCCCCAGTTTCTTTGTTTTTGTAAGCAATTACAGACTTACGATATTTTTCGGAGACTTGTTTCTTATTCGCAAAATACAACCCCCAACCATGTACAGCACCGCCTTGGCCATTGCCAATAGCGCCTATATCAAACTCATCAAAATCATAAAGGCTACCATGCCATGCAGAGTGATAGAACTTTTCCACAGGTTGTGTATTGCTATCAGAATTTTGTAGATAACCATTCATTTGTTTCTTGATTTTATTACTAAATTCAGATAAAATTGAGGTATAAAGAGCGATACCTCTCGGAGTCGGATGGTTCTTACCACCCGCCCGGGTTTGAAGGGTACCGCTTTTTAATTTGATTTCTTCTGCTGTACCTACTTCATGAATATAAAATCTTTTTACATTCTCCTGCTCTTTAACACGACACAAAACAAAATTTTCTTTCCCTTCGTATGTTACCTTGTATACAAAGAAGTGGTTTGTTACTTGTGGATTATCATAATCAGGAATGCTTTTAATGTAAGATGCCTGTTTCATACCATCCACAATGGATGCAACACAGTCCAACTTTTTCTGTGAATATCTATGATTAAGACTTGCTTTAATCCCCTTGTAATTTATGGTTACTTCACCTAGTACAGTATCTACAGTTGTTCCAGTACCGAATTTTTCTCTAAACCAGCTAACAGCTTTATTATGGGCCTTTTGTTTTTCGTCTCCTACAAATACTTTAGATTCAACAGGTATAGCTTTACTGTTGATATATTTATTTATTTCAGCAGCCTCAGAATTTTCCGCACTAAAACTACCCCCATCTACCTGATGATAGATATTAGGGTCATTGGCATCATAGTTGCCGTTATTATCAGTGGCAGATTTAATCTGGGTAGGCTCAAAAGCTACATAGAAAACATCATGGTAAAATCCATCAGAGGAATTATTTTTAAAAGCTACTCCATCATTTTCTTGTTCTTTTGCTTGTTTTATATACGGTTTCTCACTATTTGGATCAGAAAATCTATTTTCTGGAAGTTCGAGAATTAGAGGATTCTTGATATTAAGAAACACATCATAAATAGTATTGCCGTTTCGCTCTTCTGCCATAGCTTCTGCATAATCTGACGATTCA
>NZ_JAILFV010000160.1 GCF_024697385.1 Anaerovibrio sp. | reverse complement strand
AGAAATCTTTTCCATGGCTGTCAAGAGAATGGCTGCAGCCGTAGTGATAGCTCATAACCACCCTTCAGGTATTGCAACCCCAAGTCAGGAGGATATCAAATTTACTAAAGAGCTGATTGAGAGTTCCAAAATTTTGGGGATTCAACTGGTTGACCATGTCATCATAGCAAAAGAAGGCTCTCTGAGCCTCAGAGCGTCCCACAGCGAGCTTTTTAGTACAGACAGGGAAATATTTTAGGGGGGAGTATTATGTCGTCATATTATTCATGTATGGCCTTTGATGATATAAAGACATTGCTTCGTATAGACGATTGCTTATATCTTTTTATGAAGACCAAAAACAGCGAGTTTGAGGTTACTCTAAACCCTGCTCAGGCAAGGCTTCTTGGAGAAGCATTGATAAATGCTGTAGGTAAAATTTCGATTGATAAAATCAGAGATGCAGAATTTTATGGGGATATGCAAATTGAACATGAATTAGCGGAGAATGAAGGAGGCAATGAAGATGAATCCAATAGTAAGAACAACATTGGAAATCCTTTTGACGGTAATTCCAGAGATACTGGAAAAGAAAAAGTAAAAATAGCATAAAGGAGTGAAACATTATGCCAGCAACAAAATTCTCCTGCCCGGATGGGCAGGAGATTGCTATTTCAGGATGTCTTGATGGCTGCAGGTGCGGTACAAGATGTATGTTCCTGCCTACACTTAGAGCTGTAGCCCAAAGCTCTGACCGAAAACTTGATGAACCTACAGTAACGGAGCTGATTTCGGGCAGTCGGGAGACATATTTAAAGAAAATCACAGATTATACCATCAATCCGGAGAGTACACTGTATGCTTTGCAGGGCCAAGGCATTCATGGTATCCATGAGAACTTCATCGATGGGGATATATTATCAGAGGTTCGCCTGAAGGATGGCACCACCAGCGGTAAGTTTGATCTCTATGGACAGCTCCTTGATGAAGATACAGGCTGTCTGGGGGATTTGAAGGTTACATCCAGCTACAAAATAATGCGTTCATTGGGCTATTACAAGAAGTCTGTTCCTACTGGTGAAGTATATAAGACAGGTGCCAAGAAGGGACAGCCAAAGTACCGTCAGGAGCTTTTTACTGATGGTGTAAGGCATGTTATGGATTGGGCTATACAACTTAATTACTATCGCATTCTCCTTGAACAGCAGGGCTTTACCGTAAACCGCATGGTCATACAGGCAATCTGTCGGGACAGTAGCCTTAGGATCGCTGCTGAACGGGGAATTGATAGGAGCGTTTACCTTATCCCGATAAAGAAAATAAGCGACAGGTGGTTGATTCGTTATTTCAAACATAAGGCAAAGGTGTTAAAGGAAGCTATGGCCACCAAGGAAATGCCAAAGGTATGCTCCGCCAGAGAACGCTGGCATGACCGGAAATGTTTGGACTACTGTGATGTGGCTGATTATTGCGATTACGGCATTGCAGTAAAGCAATCTGTCCAGAAAAGGGTTAGTTAATGATATGGAGGTGACAATATGCCAAATTATGTGCGGAATGTGCTTGTAGTAATAGGAAAAAAGGTAGATGTTGCAAGGGCTGTCAGCTCGTTGGAAGGGGAGAATGGGTTGGTGGATTTGGGAAATATTATACCAGTGCCCAAGGATTCCAGTATCGACCTACATGACTGGAAAATAGCTAACTGGGGTTCAACTGATTCGGTAGACTGCATAAAAAACAGGGATAATACCATAAGTTTTTCAACATCATGGACACCACCGCTGAAGGCGGTTGAGGCTCTGGTAAAGAAGTTTCCAGAGCTTGATTTTAGGTACTACTGGGCCAATGAGGACGCAGGGGATGACTCTGGTATGCAGTTATGGGAAGACGGAGAACTGTTAGAGGAAATAAGACCGTACAGCTTGGTGTATCACTATTGCTGGGACTCACTGGGCCAAACGGCGTAAATACAATGAGAGGAGAAGATAATAGATGGAAACTACTACGGAAAGACCTGTCAAAAAAATTACAGGAAAAATGGTCAAGGTCATGGAGGAAGTCTCACACATCCAGAAGAATGGAACCAACGACTTCCATAAATATCAGTATGCGACAGCTGCGGATGTGCTTGAGAAGGTCAATGAAGCACTCTGCAAGAATAAGATTTGCTCGGTTGCGAAGGCGGAGCTTATCTCGCTTGAGCATGTAACCAATGCTAAGGGTAATCAGGAGCACCTGGCCACGGTTCAGATGAATATAAGACTTATTGATTCAGAAAGCGGTGAATATCTTGATATAGCCGGGCTTGGGAATGGTCAGGACAGCGGGGACAAGGCTGTTATGAAGGCTGAAACAGCAAGCATAAAGTATGCCTATATGATGGCTTTTAATATATCTACTGGAGATGATCCGGAGGCAGACATCAAGACGGACCAGTTTGCAGCAGCAGATACACCAAAGCCACGAGCGGTGGTAAGAGGGAGTTCTGCCAGCGGTATTGTATGCGTGGACTGCGGGAAACCAATCACCAGCAAGGTACGGGACTTCTCTCTGAAGCGGTTTGGTACATGCCTCTGCATGGATTGCCAGAAGAACCACCAGGCCGTATAAGGGACTGAAGGGATATAGCATGACAGAAGAAGATTTTGCCGAAAAGTTGAATCAGCTGATTTATGATATCGATCCGTATGATTACCTTGATAATTATGGGTCTCTGGAGGATGGATTAAGTGATATTCGTGGAGTATTGCATGATGCTGACACTATGCAAGCTATCTTGTCATTTATTTACAAAGTGATGGATGAATCACCAGATTCGCTAACTACTGAACAAGAAAGGCGCACAATACGGTTTCTTGTGAAATTTGTTGCAACTATAGAGTAATGTAGTATAATTATATTATTTTGAATCACCTCCGGCTTGCGTTGCGGGTCGGAGATGGTTCATTTTTAGTATATTAATAAAAAACAGTGACTATATGGTAATTTTCATTGCTATAATCATGCAGCATCCTTTTTTGCCCCTCCAGCCTGTGCGCTGGGGGGATCTTTTTTTTTAGGTTCTGTTACAAACTGCATCACTTTTTGAGATTGTCCCGTCCGACCGTCCACCTTGTCCATCAAAAAAACATATATACATACTCCTTGCGGGATATGGTTTCCCAGAAAAAAACGATGGACAACGGACGAAAATGGTGTATTTTGTCCATTTGATAGAAAAGATGGTATGGCTAAAATCTTCATCACGATTATCGGAAAAACTATATATTCTGCATCATGGAAATGGGTTCCAAACCGCTATCTTAGGGGGGGGGATAATTATAAATAAAAGTGTAATATGATGCATTAAAACATAGGTTTTGCAGGAAAAGAGCTTTAAATCAAGAATATAATTATATATAGAAAGGTTAAGGCTGAGAGTATGTTGGTAGTCTCAGCTTTTTGCTGTTGCTAAAGAAGATATATCTGGAAAGAGGTTTATGTATGATTACAGGTGAATTGAAGAACAAAATTGATAGAATATGGGAAACATTTTGGACTGGCGGTATCACTAATCCGTTGGATGTTATAGAGCAGTTTACTTATCTTTTGTTTATTAAACAGCTTGATGAGGTAGAGACCCAGCGGGAAGCTGATGCTGCTATTCTTGGCTATGACCCGGACAGAATATTCCCTGATGAGGCACAGGAATACAGATGGAGCAAGTTCAAAAACTTGGGCGATGCGGCCAAGATGTATGATCTGATACAAAACAAAGTGTTTCCTTTTATCAAAAATTTACACAGTGATAGTGAGTCAGCATATTCTCGTTATATGGGAGATGCTATATTTAAAATTCCTACTCCGGGTATGCTTAGCAAGGTGGTTGATGGCATTGATGGACTGGGATTGGACGAAGCCAATGAGGGTGGCGATAGCAAGGGTGATTTGTATGAGTATCTGTTGTCCAAGGTAGCTACTGCTGGAACGAATGGACAGTTCCGCACACCGCGCCATATTATAAAAATGATGGTGGACATGGTTCAGCCAAATCCTGGC
The DNA here is from genome assembly GCF_024697385.1 of Anaerovibrio sp. GTDB lineage: Bacteria > Bacillota > Negativicutes > Selenomonadales > Selenomonadaceae > Anaerovibrio. The sequence goes on along the minus strand of NZ_JAILFV010000160.1, from coordinate 1,817 downwards.
GATACTATTATAGACCCGGCTATGGGTTCCGCTGGTTTTCTTATTGAAGCCCAGAACTATCTGCGTCAGCACCACAGTGATTTGTTTTTGGACGATGACCAGAGGGAGCACTTTAATAACAATATGTTTTATGGCAATGATATGGACACTACCATGCTCCGTATCGGTGCCATGAATATGATGCTGCATGGTGTGGAAAATCCAAATATCAGTTATAGAGACAGTCTGTCGGAAAGCAATGCTGATGAGGAAAAGTATTCCTTGGTATTGGCCAATCCTCCATTTAAGGGCAGCTTGGATGCTGAGGCAGTGGCATCTAATTTATTAAAGGTAACTAAGACCAAGAAGACAGAGCTTTTATTTTTGGCTCTGTTCCTGCGTATTCTGAAAAAAGGTGGTCGGGCAGCGGTAATCGTTCCTGATGGGGTATTATTTGGCAGCAGCAAGGCCCATAAGCAGATAAGAAAAGAAATCATTGAAAATAATAAGCTTACGGCAGTAGTATCAATGCCAAGCGGAGTATTTAAGCCTTATGCCGGAGTATCTACGGCTATATTGTTCTTTACCAAGACTGGTGCTGGTGGTACCGACAATGTATGGTTCTATGATATGAAGGCGGACGGATTCAGCCTTGATGATAAGCGCCAGCCAGTACAGGAAAATGATATTCCTGATATTGTGGACAGATACGGGAATTTGGAGGCTGAAGCAGACAGAAAGCGTACTGAACAGTCCTTCTTTGTACCTGTAGAGGAAATCAAGGATAATGACTATGACCTGTCCATCAACAAATATAAGAAAATTGAGTATGTGCCTGTGGAGTACCCGCCAACTAGTGAAATTATGGCAAATATCAGAAATATTGAGACTGAGATTGCCAAAGAGATGGATGAACTGGAGAAGTTGCTGAACGAGGCTGGTGGCAAGTTGTCACAGATGGAATGATGTAAACTGGTGACAATGTGAAAAAAATGTATATGATGGGGTATATATGAAAAAAGTTAGTGTAAGAGATGGTTTTTCAGATCGTAATGGCATAAAATCTGAAAATACTGAAATTCAAATTAAACATTTTGATCAAAGAACACGGGTACAATTTAATAATATGGTGACAAGATTATATAGAGATGTATATGACAACAAATTAGAATACTTTAAACCATGGATACAAAAGTTTTTACAATTTGTCTTAGGGGATATTTATTCTGAATGTATAGATGTACGGATATATTATAAAGATGATGATGTTTTTTCGGCCATTAATGACACGATAATGAATGGGGATTTTGATGATGTCCTGACACTTATTGAAGAACTTGTTCAATATTGGGATGAATATCTTATGGAAACAAGAGGTATAGATTATTACAATGTATTCACGCAGAGTTATAGGAGTACATCGCTATATGAGATTGTTAATGAATTATTTGAAAGAGAATATGTAGGTTATCGCTTTATTGACAAAATAATTGTACCAATAAGTGACTCTTATGAGGTTGAAGCAATTAAAGATACACTAAATACGGAATATGACTTTGTTTATGAACATATTTCAAAAGCAAATAAATTACTTTCAGATAGAGAGCAACCAGATTATGAAAATTCTATAAAAGAAAGCATAAGTGCTGTCGAAGCTATTTGCCAAATATTAACTGATTCTAATGGTAAAGATGCTACATTGGGAAATATGCTAAAAAAGATGGAAGAAAGAGGCATAGTGATTCATGCTTCTTTAAAATCCGCATTTCAAAAATTGTATGGATATACTTCAGATGCAAATGGGATTAGACATGCGGGTGATATAGGTGGACCGTATT
>NZ_JAILFV010000154.1 GCF_024697385.1 Anaerovibrio sp. | reverse complement strand
AGTTACATTGGCCCATAATGGAGTACTTTTTTTGGATGAATTGCCTGAATTCAGCAAGAAGGCTTTGGAGGTCCTGCGTGAGCCCTTGGAGGATAGGGTCATAACCATATCCAGGGCCCATGGCACCATGACCTTTCCCTCCAGTTTTATTCTTTTGGCATCAGCGAACACGGATATTTTGAGAATGATTAAATAGACATTATGAAATGAGGTACAGACAATGAAAATTTATTTTGCTGGCTCCATTCGTGGTGGCAGACAGGATGCGGAACTCTATCGTAAAGTCATAGCTGCCTTAAAGGAAAAGCATCAGGTCCTTACTGAGCATGTGGGGGATTTGAGCATTTCAATTGTTGAAGATAAAGGGGATAAGGCAATTTATGAGCAGGACACGGCATGGCTTCGTGAATGTGATGTTGTGGTGGCTGAGTGTACCCAGGTGTCTCTTGGGGTTGGTTATGAGCTGGCTTATGCTGAAGCCCATAACAAGGAAGTACATATCTTTTACCGCCCTAATGAAACACAGCTTTCCGCCATGCTCTCCGGGAACGAATATTTTAAGATACACCGCTATAACAGTGAAGATGAACTGTTGGCGCTGGTGAAAAAATTGTGGGGGTTCTGAAAATGATTACTAAAGATGAGGCAATAAAAATGGTTGAAGAAGTACATGATCGATGCGATATTAGTGATGTTTTTGATGAAAAAGATTGCTATATATTTAATCTTGTCTGGAAAAGTAATGGAATTACTTCAGTCGCATCACCTGTTAAGGTTGATAAAAAAACTGGAGAAATGTCAAGAATTGACATCCTTAGAGAAGTACGGGAAAAATCAAAAGGAAAAGGTTATCAGGAAATCCCCGATTGGATGCTTTCTGTAAAATCAGATAGATGATCAAAATGATTACTTTAAATTAGGATGGAGTGATCTGTATGTTGGGGGCAATAATTGGTGACCTCGTTGGCTCTGTTTATGAGTGGGATAATATTAAAACAAAAAAATTTCCATTATTCCGTGAGGATTGCTTTTTTACGGATGATACCGTAATGACATGTGCCGTTGCTGAAGCAATTATGAACGGTGGGGAAAAGGACGATTTCATAGATGCTATGAAGAAGTACGGCAGAATGTATCCTGATGCCGGATATGGTTGTAGATTTGGGATGTGGCTTTTTTCAAATATTCGTGAACCATATAACAGCTTCGGAAATGGGGCGGCTATGAGAGTTTCTCCCTGTGGTTGGATGATGGATTGCGGCTTTATGGGGAGAACTGGATGTTGGCCCCGTAACGGAAGGGCCAGAGCAAAACTTTCTGCCGAAGTTACCCATAATCATCCAGAGGGGATAAAGGGGGCCATGGCAACTGCTGATGCAATTTTTTTAAGTCGCTTTTATTTTACTGGTCATTATAGAGATTTTGATATACCTATACATGATAATCATGACGAATGTAAAAGACGTATAAAGAACCATATTGAAAAGGAATATGGTTATGATCTTTCAAAAACTTTGGATGAGATTCGCCCTACATACGAGTTTAATGAAACATGCCAGGACACTGTACCACAGGCTATAATAGCATTTTTGGAAAGTACGGATTTTGAGGATGCCATTCGTAATGCCATATCCCTTGGTGGTGACAGTGATACATTGGCAGCTATTACTGGAAGTATTGCTGAGGCTGCTTATGGTATCCCTGATTGGATTAAAGAAAAAGCATATTTATATTTAGATGATACGCTCCTTGATGTGCTGCAGCGGTGGAGAAGCTTTTGCTTGCAACGTAATCCGCATATTTTTGACTCAAAGATTCCCCATTTGGATGAAATATGTAAAATGAAGTCGGAGGAAAACTCGACACATTCAATGGGGGTTAATGTAGTGGGAACAGCTGAGGTTACAAAAGAAGAACAAATAATGTGTATTGATTTCTTTTTAACTCAAGGGCTCATTACTAAAGAGGAATATCAAAAAAAGCTTGATGAAATTAACGAGAAATATTCGGATTGAATAATCCATCATTGTTGTATAATTAGACTTAAGAAAGGCCAGAACTCTTATCAATGGTGCAGGAGGACTATATTATGGCTAATAAGATTACATGCTCATTATGTACTGTTTTTGAACATGATATGGATGTTATGTTTATGCAAGGTCTGCTTTCGGATAATGGATTTCTGGCACTTTTTCTTAGTAAGACGGACTGGCACAATAAGGGGCTGAAGCCTATCCATGGGGAATTATCAAATACTGATGCAGATCTTGGCGAAACTGATATTATGATAATGCTGACTGATGGCACTAAAAAATACACTTTGCTTATTGAGGACAAAATTGATGCCGTTGCCCAGCCAGAACAGTATCAAAGATATATTAAGCGGGGAGATAAGGGTGTTGCCGCTGGTGAATATAGTGATTATCGGATATTTATTGTTTGCCCGGAAAAATACTACCAGTTTGATAATGAAGCGAAAAATTACAAGTATTATGTTACCTATGAGGAATGTGCTGAGTATTTCAAGATAAAGGACAATGCCATGAGTAATCTGCGTTATCAAGAGATAATGCAGGCCCTGGAAAAGACAAAACGGCCTTCCCAGGTAACTGTTATTGATGAAGCCAACAAATTTTTCAAGCAATACTGTGATTACCAGAAAGCAAATTATCCTACGCTGGATATCCGCACCAAGGATACCAGCAATGGATATTGGGTGGAGTACAGAACTGCTTTTCCTTACGAAAGAATTAATTTGATACATAAAATGCCTAATGGTTATGTGGACTTGGTTTTTGCAAGAAGCAAGGAGAATATCGCCAAGTTGGAATATATCTGTGAATGGTTAAATAGTCACGGGATGCCTGGTATTTCTGCGCATCCTACTGGGAAATCTACGGTTTTAAGGATTAATGTGCCTGCGCTACATTATGAGACTGGATTCACTAATGTTCCAAAAGAAAATATAGATAACTGTTTTCATGCCATTTCTAAAATGGTGGAGATAGCCAAATTGCTGAATAGCATACAATCTTTTTTAGAGAAATAATAATGTAAAGGTTGGAGGATTCAAGAGAAATACGAATTGATGGGAATACCTCCTTGGATGTTAAAGAAAGAGGATTAATTTTTATAATAATTAAGGCTGGTCTAGTGATATGTACCCTCTTTCCTGGACATCCAGGAAGGGGGGTATATTTTTTATGTGCGGAGCGCAGCTGCTCCGACGGCATACGCCACCCATAGAACAAATGATTTCTATGTTGGCTATATTTTTGCACAGGTAAGTCTTTTCAAGTTTAATCTAAAATGATAGCATACAGATAATAAATATTGATTAACTTAAATTACACATCAAAAATTGATGGCGTTCACCTAGAAGGGAGGCTTATAGTATGGATGATAGTCTGTATGACAAAATGTGGGAATATGTAAAAAAGTATGATGATGTTTTTGAGGAAGCTACCTTCCCCACTATTCCGCTGTGTTCTAAATGGCCTCCTGAGGAAGTAATAGCGAACATAAATAAATGTTTAGAAACAGGTAAAACAATAGAGGAAATGGGGATGTATAAGACCCCTCCTTTAGATGTTGATATCTAAGCGAATATGCCTTTAAAAAAAGGGGGTGCGTGGGCGTGTCAGCTAAGTATGAGTTTTACAAAGAAAATAAGGATGATTTAATTTACTGGGTAGATGAACCACGCAAAATAGGAGAACATCTTTTTAGCTTCGACAAAAAGAAAGTCTTTAATCTTTTTTCAGATTATCCATGGAAGCTAACTAAGGAACAAAAGGACATATTCGACCGGGAAAATCCCTACTGGGCGGAGTTTTTCAAGGATAGAACGTAATTCATTATATGGAGGGTAATTCAACTTCAGATGTAAGAGAGGAGACGGTCGGTATGAATCCTAGTGATATTGGTTTCCGTGGTTTATATCATAATTTCATTATTTTGCAATTAACAGAGCGGCTAAAAAGTGTTGCTAATGATTTCCCAGGGGCTAAGAATGCAGAGTATGCCTTGGTTTATGGGTATATTGATCATACTGCTGGTTTAACTCTTGAAATTTTAGCGTTAGGTAATAAAAGTGGTAGTGGTGTTCACTTTGAAAATGGGAACAATACGATACGTTCATTTATCAGAATAGGAGCAGTGAAAGACTGTGTATTTTACAGTGCTGATAGTACCGAAGAATATGTATCTCGGTATATGGAAAAGATAGAAATGCTAAAAGGGTATGCGCCATCAGAAGATATAGAGAAAATTCGTGACATGACTTTGTTGGATTCTTGTCGGAGTGACGAATACCCTGATGATGTTTTGGTATATTTAATTAAAGAAGATTGTAAGCCTGAAGGATGTTGGGTAAGAGTTGAGAAAATTGACGAGCCAAGATTAGCTGGCATTCTGCTAAATGAGCCTGAACAAAATATAGGATGCCATAAAGGCGACATGGTACGGTTTCGCATTCAGCAATTAAAAGACGGAACTATAGTCTGCTTCTCGAATTTTTGATTGAAATCTGTTTATCAAATACGACCCTCTCAAAATGAACTGCAAAGGATTTGATGGAGAATGATTAACAAGGATGAAGCAATAAAAATTATCACTACTGAATTTTATTGTTGTAATATACACTCAATTATAGAAAAAGATGATTCGTTCATATTTAATTTAGTAGATAAAATAGGCGGAAAACCATCTGTA
>NZ_JAILFV010000140.1 GCF_024697385.1 Anaerovibrio sp. | reverse complement strand
GTCCATGAATTCATCATAACTGTCACACCCGAATATGTTCAGGAAGGTTTCATCAGTATAGATTATATCAGCCTTTTTACTGAGTTCAAAAATAAAATATCCGCACTTTATTCCTGCAGCTGCATATTTTTCCTTAAATCCGCTTATTTCGTGGCTGCGGATGAAATAAGCACTGTGCTTCATGACCGCATCAATAGTTTCAAACAGCTGATCTATTTCAAACGGCTTTGGTAGATGAGAATTCATACCCGCCATCAGGGCACTGTGTTTGTCTTCATCAAAGGCGTTGGCAGTCATTGCTATAATAGGAATATTGGCGTGGGATGGGTCCTTCAGTCCCCGGATGGTTATTGTAGCACTATACCCATCCATATTTGGCATCTGGACATCCATCAGAATAAAATCGTAGTACCCTGGCTGAGAATTGGTAAGCATATTGACGCATTCCAGACCATCATGGGCATGCTCTACTATAAAGCCCTGTTCCTCAAGGAGTGACCTGGCAATTTCTGCATTGAATTCGTTGTCCTCTGCCAGCAAAATACGCATATCATGGAATTGAGCAGTATCTATTATGACTGGTTCGTCACCATCGTTTTGGCAATGGTGTTCCAGGCCGATTTTGTGGGACATGAGTATGGTTATGGATGTACCCTTGCCCATCTCACTTGAGATTGTTATTTCACCGCCCATGAGATCAACAAGCTTTTTTACAATATGCATACCCAGACCTGTGCCAATTATCCCGCTTTGGGTGGTGTTCCTTTCCCGGGAGAATGCATCAAAAATGGTTTCAAGAAAATCCTTTGGCATACCGATACCGGTATCTGTTACAGCAATCCTAAATCGGGCAACCTCCGGTGTTGGGCATAACTCCTCAGTAACCGTGCAATCCACACTTCCTCCGGAAGGAGTGTATTTTAGGGCATTACTGATGATGTTCAGGAGAATTTCCCTGGCCTTGGTAGCATCCACCAGGATATATTTATGCTCCACATTCAGGGAGCAGGAAAATGTAATTCCCTTTTCTTCCATTTGAGGTTCAAATACAGATCCCACCTCAGTAATCATTTGTTCCAAATTGGTATATGATTCTTCAAGGGTGGCTTTACCACTTTCGATACGGGCCATTTCCAATACATTATTGATAAGGGACAGAAGGAATTTGTTGGAGGCTTGAATTTTGTCAATGTAATTCAGGCAAAGCTCCTTGTTTTCAATATTCTTTTCCAACAGATTGGTAAAACCAATAATAGCGTTCATTGGGGTCCGTATATCATGGGACATATTAAACAGGAAGGAGGTTTTGGCTTTATCGGCTTTTTTTACATCCTCCAATGATTTATTCAGCTGCACATGGTATTTTTTCAGGGCGGCATTCTGTTCATCAATCAGCTGATTTTGGGCTGCCAAGCGGCGGTTGGCAATTGTCATAAAGAAAAACAGGAAGATGATGAATATTATGGTTACAAGACCTATAATACAGCTTACCAGATGAGTGGAAATAAAGCGGTATACGGAAAAAGGGACTACCGGCAGATGACCGGAAATAATGGCATCGATTTCACCGGTGTTTACAAGACCTCTGCCTTTATCAAGTATGGAAATCAAAGGGACATTATTTTTGGAGGTAGCAAAGCAGAGGGAAACTGTGTTCATTATTGGAGCATATTCAAGATCAGGATAAATTTGGGCATATATGGCAATTGTGGGACCAAAACCTACGGCACCGGTTGCATTTCCCTTATGAATCTCATCCAGACATGCCATGAGATTGTCACATGGAATAAAGGTGGAGTCAGGGTATTTTGTCATAGTATACCCCTTATTCCCACGACTCCTTGGATATACCAGCTTGGTGAAGGCGTCATTGTAGGAGGTGCCTGTTTGACGAACGATTCCTATTTGGGCCTCATAAATCTTTGAAGAAATAATCACATTATCCTGGGTGGCCTGGTCATAATCTAAAAAATATTCTCCCAGCATATCAATCTCATCATTATGCAATGCTGTAACCATATCATCATAGGAATCATATATCTTGAAGGATAGTCGTGATTTGTCAATATAAAGTGTCTCAAACAGGTGTCCCAATGTGTCTATCAATGCCCCTTTTACTTCCTGACTGTCAGGCGAGGACAAATAGCTAAATGGTGGATCGTCCCTCAGACATCCTACACGGATTGTTGGGTGGTTATTGAGCCATTGTATCTCACTGGCGGAGAGGCTCTTACGGATGGAGGCATAGGCAAAATGCTGCTTGCTTATATCGGTCATAAAATAAGGATTTATGGACATGACCAGCCGATGGGCATCATTTAAATCGGTCAGTATATCCGGACGGGCTTGGTTTACTACCAGATAGAAGTCATCCTCACCGATGCTGCCAAAAGCGATGAAATGTTCCCTGCTGTAGCGATTGGCAATAAGATTAAGTTCAACTTCGCCCTTCCACAGTGCTGCCCGTCGTTCACTTCCGTTGGCATATTCCACAATTTCAGCATCAACCTTGTTTTGAATCAACCAATTTCGTAACAGCTTGATTTGTGAGGTGCCCCTGGTCACACCTATTTTCTTGTGCTGTAAGCTGTTAAGGTCTCCTGATATGATATTTTTGTTGTGGTCCAGGAAATAGAGATAATAGCTCTCCTTCCCCATGGGTTCATTCGGGAAAGATAAGTATTGGGCTCGCTCCGGGGTATAACTCACATCATAGGCCAGATCAGCCTCGCCATTTTTTACAGCATTGATACAGGCCAAAAATCCGGGATATTCCACATATTCTATATCCCAGCCGGCATAGCGGGCTATGGTTTCGATGTATTCGTAGGCATAGCCGTTCCTTTTGTTGTGGGCATCATGGAGCACAAAAATTTCATCTGCATCATAGGCAGCCACCCTTACGGTTTTTCGCTGCAGCCAGTTCTCACTCTGCCCGGCATGGGCAGGTATGAGACAGAAGACAAAAAGCTGTACCGTTACCAATAGCAGGCAGGTAATCAAATAGAAGGATACTTTTTTTTCTGGATAGCCTTGATGTTGCATGAGAGTTCACTCCTGATTTCAATAAAATGAATAAACTGATTGGAAAATCGACCGGAGTAAATTATTGTATGAATGTTATAGTTCGCCCTGTGACAACATTATTCCTGCCGTAATATAAAAGAGAAGGACAGAGTATTCCCATGTCCTTCAATGATCGTGGCTGTTTTTCAGTATGGTTCATCGATATATGGCTCAAGGCTGACTGCTACTATTTTTTGGATATGTTCTGGAGCCTTGTGGTAAGCTGCTATAAGCTTTTTATCCATGTCCTCATCGGGATTTGGATTCTCCGGCCCTGGGGAAATGATATCCAGGGAAGCTTGATTTTGGGATTTTCCTGTGATGTAGTTCATGTCAACCTTAAAGAATTTGCTGACAATATCCAAAACCTCCAGGGTTGGCTCCCGTTGACCGCTTTCATACATGGAAACGGCACTTTGGCTGATTTTCAGCAATTCGGAAAATTCCTTTTGTGTCAGGTCCTTGGAAAGGCGCAGTTCTTTTAATCTATTGGCAAAATCAGCAGACATAATTGTTCAGTCCTTTATTTTTAACTTTGATGATTGATTCAGAAAATATATGTTTATTTATAATATAACCAATTTTTTACATAAAAGTCCATATAATATTTATGGATGCATTTTCCTTGTAATGCCCTGTGAGGAGTGGTATAAACATTTTGACAAATTACTTAAATAGGGTAATATATATTATAGGGGCTTTATACAGAAAATCCGTTGTATGATGGTGATAATATGGAACATGATGAAAGCTATTTAAACGATAAAATTTATGATAGCTCGCAGATTATTGAGAAATTGAGTTTTCTCAATACTGACGACGGTCTGAAGCATTGTATGGATGATGCTGATTTTTACCTGGATATTGTCGGTACCTTCGTTGAGGATAATGTTTTGGAGGAGCTGAAGAAATATTATTTCAGCAATGATTGGGATAGTTATAGGGTGAAGGTTCATGCCCTTAAAAGTTCTGCAACCTATATAGGTGCAGAGACGCTGTGGTCAAAGGCCAAGAGAATGGAAGAGGCGGCCAAGCAGGGGGATATAGAGTATATCAATCTCAATCATCATCAGCTTTTGGCCCTTTACGAAAAGGTTTTGCGCAACATTGATGCTGTGATGCCTGAGCGGGTTAATCAGGAATACAGTTCGTCAATCAAAAAATTTACTATTTTTGTGGTTGATGACAGCCGATTGAACAGACAGGTCGTATCAGAAGTCCTTTCCGATATATATAATATAGTGGAGGCTGATTCCGGTGACAGTTTTTTTCAGCAGCTGGAATCAAGGAACGCGCCCGACCTGATTCTGCTGGATGTGCATATGCCCAGGGAAAATGGTCATGAAATTATCCGTAAGCTGAAAAAGGATGAAAAATATACCCATATACCTGTGGTGTTTATGACCAATGATAATGACCTGTCCACTGAGCTCCAGGGGTTTGATGATGGCGCCGTGGATTTTATTGTCAAACCACTTAATCCTGCCCTGTTAAGGGCTAGGATAAGCCGTATCCTGGAGTTGTATTATTTGCAGGCAAATCTCCAGGAGGAGGTGCAGATAAGGACTCAGGATATTCTCGACAAAAGCCGGCAGATGTATGCCTTTTTTGAACAGCTGCTCCAGTCCCTGGCCAAGACTATTGATGCCAAGGACAAGTATACCAAGGGACACTCTGATCGTGTGGCGAGATACGCCGTGATGTTGGGGAAGCGGATGGGCTATAATGAAGATCAGCTCCTGCGGATAAAATATGCCGGTATGTTACATGATATCGGTAAAATCGGTATTCCTGACGAGATAATCAACAAGCCCAGTAAGCTGAGTGCTGATGAATTTGCGATTATTAAAAGTCATTCAGTCATTGGGGGAGAAATACTGAAAAATATAACTGCCGTGGAGGAGATATACAGTGCGGCCAGATGGCACCATGAGCGCTATGATGGCATGGGGTATCCTGATGGCCTCAAGGGACAGGAGATTCCTGAGGTAGCCAGGGTCATTTGTGTTGCGGATGCCTATGATGCCATGACTTCATGCAGGGGCTACCGCAAGGGCCTGCCCCAGGATGTGGTGCGCAAGGAAATAGCAGATGGCCTTGGTGCCCAGTTTGATCCATTGGTAGGTACCAATATGCTGCAGATTATTGATGAAGATCAGGATTTTGATTTGCATGATTAGGAGGCTACTCATGAAAAAGATTTTGGTAGTAGATGATAATGTGGTAAATCTAAAGGTGATTGACAAGATACTGAAGTCCAACAGTGAGTATAAAAGCGTGCTTGTCCCAAACGGACAGAAGGCGTTGCAATTTTTGGACAAAACAGTGCCTGATCTGATATTGCTTGACGTGCTGATGCCGGATATGGATGGGTTTGCGGTGTTGGCTGAAATAAAGAAAAGACCGGCTTTGGCCGGGGTGCCGGTATTGTTTTTGACTGCTGACGAGGATTCCGGGCTGCAGGAAAAAATTACGGCTGCCGGTGCACAGGGAATGTTGCGCAAACCATTTGAGAAGGATGCTTTGCTGAATTTGATAGGTCAATATTTGGCATAAGGGGGATTAATATGCAGGAGGCAGAGGCGTCAGTCAAATCCTTGCAGTTGGATTTGAAAAAAGCTAATCGGGAAATAAAGCGGCTTCAGCGCGAAAATAATATATTGGCTGCTTTGGCTGAACAGGCCAACAAGTTTCGTGAATTCAGTGAACATGCCAAGGGCCAGCAGGTGTTCTATAATGCCATGCTGTTGCAGAATTCCCCGAATATTTCCATAATGCTGGATATGGACCTTAATACGGTGATGGCCACGGAGCCTTTTTTTCAGAGGTCATCCTATACCTTTGAACAGATAGATGATGGGGTGTATATCTATGATCTCTTTGCCGGCATGATGGATGTAATAGGCCGTCGGCACATGGAGGAAATGTGCAAGGAAACCAGGGATGAGGGGAAGAATATCCAGTATATGGACCGCATGGTGGTCCATGGCATGGAAGAAAATTTTGATATCTATGTGCGCCCTGCAATCAATCAGGAACGGGAGATTGCCGGCGTTATGCTGATAATGGTTGATATCACCGATATTATTCGGGCCAAGGAACGGGCTGAAAGTGCGGACCGGGCGAAATCCAGCTTTTTGGCAAATATGTCCCATGAAATCCGTACTCCTATGAACGCCATTAACGGCATGTCGGATTTTATCATTCGTGATACTACGGATTCCTTTGCCCGTGAGAATGCCATGCTCATTAAGAGTGCCTCGGCCTCACTTCTGGCCATTATCAACGATATACTTGATTTTTCCAAGATAGAGGCCGGCAAGATGGACATCATCAACAGTCCATATCAGATGTCATCCATCATAAATGATGTGGTGACCATGATTGGAATTCGTCTGCAGGACAAGGATGTAGACCTTATCCTGGATATTGATGAAAATATACCTTACAGCCTGATTGGTGACGAAATCAGAATCAAGCAGGTGCTGGTGAATTTGCTCACCAATGCGGTGAAGTTCACCCATAATGGCTATATCAAGGTGAAAATGTGGTTCGAAAAGCTGCCGGAGGAAGGCTATATCAAGATTTTTTCCTGTATAGAGGATACCGGCTGTGGTATCAAGCCTACTGATCTGGTCAAGCTGTTTTCCAGCTTTGAACAGGTGGACACCAAGCGAAACCGTTCGGTGGAAGGTACAGGACTGGGACTGGCCATCAGTAAACGCCTGTGTAAGTCCATGGGCGGTGACATAACCGTTGACAGTATATATGGAAAGGGCAGTATATTTACCTGGACCGTGGTGAACAAGGTGGATGACTGGCGCCCTATGGGTAATGTCAATAAGGATGTCAATCTCATGCAGCGCAAGCTTTTTCAGTATACTTTTGCCACGGAGAATGCCAGTGTACTCATCGTTGACGATAACAGGGTAAATCTGAAGGTGGCTGAAGGGATGATGCAGCCGTACAAGCTGAAGGTCACCTGTGTTGAAAGTGGTGCCGAGGCATTGAACCTGTTGACCAGTGAGAGCTTTGACATAATTTTCATGGACCATATGATGCCTGTAATGGACGGCGTTGAGTGCATGTATAAAATAAGGGAAATACCTGAATATCAGTTTTCAGTGGTGATTGCCCTGACGGCTAATGCCATAAGTGGCATGAAGGAACAGTATTTGGAATATGGCTTCCAGGGATTTTTGGCCAAGCCTATTGATGTCAAGGAGCTGGATGACTGTCTCAGAACATTCCTGCCACCTGAAAAGATAATCGTTCTTGATAAGCCGTACACATCCAAGACCGATGATGTGGACCAGGACATCCTGAAACAGGTATATATGGATGGCCGAAAGAAAATAAAGCTGTTGGCAGGGTTGCTCGAAAAAGGGGATTATGCCAACTATACCATTGAGGTTCATGCTTTGAAGACTGTGGCAGCCATTATCAACCAAAATGAACTGTCCCAGATGGCCAAGGAGCATGAACAGGCCGGCAAGGATGGGAATTACGATTTCATCCGCAGGAACTTTGACCGCCTCGTGGCTAAATATGCTACTGTCATTGCTTATTTGGGTGATAAGCTGGAGAATGTCCTGTATGATAATGATGAAAAGGATGAACTCCAGGAAATATCCAAGCATGAGCTGGATAAAGTGATTTCTGACATGAAATCAGCTATAGGGGATTTCGATTTGGACATTTTTGGTACCTTGCTGGAAAAATTGGATAAATATCGTGTCAACGATGAACAGAGAGAACTTATTGGACAGATGAAAAGTGCCGGAGATGATTTTGATTATGATGCACTGGAGCAGCTGATAAGTAAATGGGAAGATACAGAATGATTTGGGAGTGGATTAGATGAGGTCTTTAGCCGTTTATACGGAAGAAATGGATGATTTGGACGAGGGAATAAAATCCCTGCGCAGGAAGATGGATGGTTTTGAACTCGCTAAAAATACCATGGGGATAGTGTTTACCCATCCGGATACTGATTTCGGCGAGTTGGCCCAAAAGCTGCAGGAGGAATTTCATTTTCCTGTTTTGGGTGCCAGTGCCATGTCCATGTTTACAGAAGAAAAGGGATTTGTGACTGAGGGGATTTCTCTTCATGTATTTACTGCAGATGACTGTTCCTTTGTAGCAGGCTTTACCGGTGAAATGACAGAGAATGATTACAAGCTGAAGATCAAGGCCGCCTATGATGCCCTGGCAGAGCAGCTGGAGGATGAGCCGAAGGTCATTATTGCCTATGGAGTAAAGAATCCACTGGTGGCAGGGGATGAATATGTGAATTATCTCGACAAGATCAGTGGGGGCCTGCCGGTATTTGGGGGATTCAGCTCAGACAATTTTCTCTTTACCGATTGCCGTATCATAGTTAATGAACAGGTCAGTGCCACAGGCATGGGAATAATGCTTATTGGTGGCAGGACAAAGCCGGTTTTAAAGGGCAAGTTTTCCGTTGATACCAATGTAGGCTTTGAGGAAACAGTTACAAAGGCCCAGGGCAATGTCGTATATAAGCTGGGGCACAGAACCCTGGTGGATGCGGTAAAGGCTGCCGGGGTGGACCTGGACAGCGATAATCTGCTGTCCAAGTTTGTGGGGGCGCCTTTCCTGGTGAAGTACACCATGCCAAACGGCGATAAGGTCCAGGTAATGAGGCATCTTGAATCCATCAACAGGGAGGACGGAAGCGGAACATTTTTGGGGATTGTCCCTGAGGGGGCCACTGTGAAGATTGCCATGGTTTCCCGCAAGGAAGTGTCCGAATCCGTCACATTGGCCATTGAATCCGCCATCAGGGATGTGGCCGCTGAGAAGGATTACGAGTATTCTTCGGCAATAATAACCTCCTGTGCATCAAGGCTGATGTTGTTTTCCAATGATATTGTGGATGAAACCAAGGGGTATTCTTCAATAATCCCTGATACTATAAGATTTTCAGGGATGTATTCCTTTGGGGAATTTTGCCCTGTAATAGCTGAAAACTCAGATAATTATTATAATTGTTTCCATAATACAACTTTTGCTTTTATTGTGTTGTAATACTACAGAGTGCATAGAGCACCGTTTGTGATAATATCCAAGAATGAAATGTTTGGGGGCCTGATTGTGGAATTTAGACACTTGGAGTATTTCTGCGCTATAAGCAGGCTGCAGAATTTTACCAAGACTGCAGAATATCTTCATGTTTCACAGCCATCAGTTACAAAGGCGATTAAGGCTCTTGAGAGTGAACTCCAACTAGCTCTTATTGACCGTCGCCAAAAGCATGTTACGCTGACTACAGAGGGGAAGGCGTTCTTATTGCATGCTGAAAAAATCATGAATAATCTGGAAAATGCCATGCAGGATATGGAACGGTTCAGGCAGGAAAAGTACGGAACCATTCATTTCGGCATACCGCCAATGGTGGAGGCATATCTCTTTCCTGATCTGTTTACCACCTTCAAGGACATGTATCCTGATATGAGCCTTGATGTAAAGGAATACAGTGATTCCGGTGTGGTAATGGAAAAGGCTGACAATGGTGAGCTGGATTTTGGCATTATTTTTACTGACAAGCTTGGGGATACTGACCATGAGATGCTGATACAGAAGGACAATCTCAGTCTGTGTGTCAGTCCTGAGCTGCCTTTGGCCAAAAAGAGCAGTATTGATTTTGATGACCTGCGCAATGAGCAGTTTATCATGCAGCAGTCAAATACTTATCAATATCAGCATGTGTACGAGAGATGTGTGGAACGGGGCTATGTGCCTGATATACTGCTTTGCACCACTCAGCTTAAAACCATAAAGCAGCTGGTGGCAAACAGATTGGGGATTTCGGTGCTGCCGGATTTTGTTACCATGGAGGAGACAAAATTTGTGCGCCGCCAGCTTACACCGCCACTCAGCGTGGATATCTGCCTTTATTGGGGCAAGGATAAGGAGCTGACAAAACGGGATACCAGATTTTTGAATTTTATGAAGCATTATATAGCTTCGGAGGAGTTTAAGAGAAATTTCCAGCCGGTTACCTCTGATAAGGCTGAAAACTGATTGTTGGAGGTAAGTTAGATGAAATATCTCAATTTTTTTGTGCTGTGTGGACTGGCGTTGATTATGGTGGCAGCTGTCGGATGTGGCGGGGAAAAAAATGTTGCCCAAACCAATACCGGCGGTGCAATAACCATTACGGATGATATAGGAAGAACAGTCAACCTGGCCAAAAAACCTGAGAGAATAGTGGTTTTGTCAGCATCGTTTTTGGAACCGTTACACCTTTTGGGTGGAAATGTGGTAGGACGCCCGTCTTCCCAGGCAGCCCCGGAATTTGCCAAGGATATTCCCAGTATAGGCAAGGCTGTGCAGGTGGATATGGAAAAGGTGCTGGCCCTTAATCCGGACCTTGTTATCATCAACAAGGGGATGAATGAGAAGCTGATAGGGGTTCTTAGTGATAATGGAATCCCTTCCATTGTTATCAAGGCAAAGACCTATGAGGATGTCAAACGGGAACTGGGGATTTTTGCCCAGCTTACTGATAATCGTGCCAAGGCTGACGAAGCGATTAAGGAAATGGATGGCCGTATAGCGGCCATAAAGGAAAAGCTGCCCAAGGATAAGACGCGGGTAGCGGTATTGTTCAGCTCATCCCAGGGATTGAATATTCAGCTCAGTGGCAGCATTGCCGGTTCTGTGTGTCATGATTTCGGATGGGAGAATGTTGCCGAGGGAATGATGCCTTTGGATAAAAATCCTGATGCCACTCCATACAGTATGGAAATACTGGTGGAGAAAAATCCCGATGTGCTTTTTGTTGTAACCATGGGCAATGCCGATACACTAAAGAACGAGATGCTGTCAGAATTCAAGAATAATCCGGGCTGGAACACAGTACAGGCAGTGAAGGATGACAGGGTTTATTTCTTGCCACAGACCATGTATCTCATAAATCCGGGGTTGAGATATCCGGAGTGCTATGAGGATATGGCGAAAATGGTATATCCTAATTTATTTTAAGGGAGAATATAACATTGGCAGATTATAACAATCACAAGATCGGATGGCGGATATCAATTATGGTGATATTCGCCATTTTAGCGGTCACTGGCTTTCTGTTGAGCATCGTGATGGGGTCGGTGGAAATTCCCGTCAGCGAGATTATCGGTTCAATAATGGGAACCAGTGCAGGAATTCATGAAAATATATTCCTTAATATAAGGTTGCCCAGAACGGTGGTAGGAGCGCTGGTGGGAATCAACCTGGCCCTCTCCGGAGCCATACTTCAGGCAATCATGAAAAATCCCCTGGCTGATCCGCATATCATAGGTATTTCCTCAGGTGCCGGAATTGCCGGAATTATGGTGATATTGATGTTTCCGGGACACGAAATGCTCATCACGCCGGTGGCTTTCATTGGGGCTATGCTGGCAGCTGTATGCATATATATATTGGCATGGAAAAATGGTATAAGACCGGTGCGGATCATTTTGGCAGGAGTGGCTGTCTCAGCTTTTCTAGGGGCCGGTATATCGGGAATGATGATTTTTAACAGCGACCGAATTCATAATGCATTGATGTGGATGGTTGGTGGCCTGTCAGCAAGGGGCTGGGCTCATGCTTCCATGATATGGCCCTATTCACTTTCGGGTGGACTTCTTGCCTTCTTGGCGGCCGGACATATCAACATTCTCCAACTGGGAGATGATGTAGCCAGGGGACTGGGAGTAAGGGTAGAACTTACCAGGGTGTTTTTGACTGCTGTGGCAGCAATATTGGCGGCCAGTGCAGTGTCTGTAGCCGGATTGCTGGGCTTTGTGGGTCTGGTAGTGCCACATGCCGCCAGGCTGCTGATAGGCTCGGATTACCGCTTTTTACTTCCGGCATCTGCATTATTGGGAATGGCTTTGGTGACAATCGGTGATACCATGGCCCGAACTGTTTTTGCTCCCATTGAACTCCCTGTTGGAATATTAATGGCTGTTTTGGGAGCGCCATTCTTCTTATTCCTTTTGAGGAGGGAATTGTAATGGCTGTTAAAATACAGGACGTATCAGTAATCATAAATAATGAAATAATATTGGATAAAATCAGTGGTTCGATTCCCCGGGGGAAGGTGACCTCAATCATCGGTCCCAATGGGGCAGGCAAGTCAACTCTTTTGAGGGCTGTTGGTGGTATCAGCAATAATTACAGCGGTCATATCTTTATTGACGGACAGGATATCAAGAGGGTGAAGCGTCGGGATTTTGCCAGAAAACTGGCCATTCTGCCCCAGGGTATGCAGGTACCTGCCGACATAACAGTCAAAAGATTGGTGGATTATGGTCGGTTTCCATACCGCAGTTGGTTCACAGGAAATAAGGGCGAGGATGAGGCAGCGGTGAACTGGGCAATGGAGGAGACAAAGGTGGCTCATCTGGCAGAAAGGCAGCTGGTATCCCTTTCCGGTGGTGAGCGCCAACGGGCATGGATTGCAATGGCCCTGGCCCAGAAGCCGGAAATTTTGCTTCTGGATGAGCCGACTACCTATCTGGATATTTCCCATCAGCTGGAGGTAATGGAAATAGTATCCCGCCTGAACAAAACTTTGGGGCTGACGGTGGCCATGGTACTTCATGATTTAAACCAGGCCGTTAAATATTCTGATAATCTGATGGTCATAAAGGACAAGGGGATATATGCCTCCGGCAATCCGGCGGACATCATGGATGAACAGCTGCTTCGGGAAGTGTTTGGCGTAAGGGTGGAAAGCTATATCAACAACAGGGGAGAAAAAATCTTATCTCCTGTGGCCGTCGTAAAATAGGGGGTTTTTCTTATCTTGTAATAATCGATTGAATATGATATCATATCTATTATGTGGGCATAATGAGGTCAATAATGGGCACAGCCCAATAAAGAGTATATTAGGAGGTCTTTTGACACAATGGAAGTTAATGTTAAGGCATTGGAAAATCAGCAGGTTGAATTTGAAATTACTGTACCTGCTACAGAGTTAGATAAGGCATACAACGCGTCCTGCAAGAATATTGCAAGCCGTATTAATATCCCTGGTTTCCGTAAGGGCAAGGCTCCAAAGGTTATAGTCGAGCGTCATGTCGGCAAGGAGAATATCCTTAATGATGCTTTTGAGCAGTTGGCTCCAAAGGCCATTACCGAGGCTCTGGAGAAAGAGCAGATGGATATCGTTACCCGTCCTCAGGTGGATGTTGTTACCCTGGAGCTGGGCAAGGATGTTGTCTTCAAGGCTGTTTCCACCAAGAAGCCGGAGGTTGAGCTTGGTGAATACAAGGGACTGAAGGTTGAGGTAGAAAAGGATGTTGTTGATGATGATGCAGTTCAGCAGCAGCTGGTTCGCATGCTTGATCGTCAGGCTGACATGGTAGAGGCTGAAGAAGGTTCTGCTGTTGAAAAGGATGATTTTGTTACCTTGGACTTCAAGGGCTTTGTTGACGGCGAGGCTTTTGCCGGTGGTGAGGGCAAGGATTATCCGCTGCAGATTGGCTCTAATGCTTTTATTCCTGGCTTTGAGGATCAGCTGATTGGTGTTAAGGCCGGTGAGGAAAAGGAAGTATCCGTAAACTTCCCTGAGGATTATCATTCTGAAGAGCTGAAGGGTAAGCCGGCAGTATTCAAGTGTACTGTAAAGAGCATCAAGAGAAAGGTTTTGCCTGAGCTCAATGATGATTTTGCCAAGAAGGCAAGCACCTTCCAGACTTTGGATGAGCTGAAGGCTGATCTGAAATCCAACCTTGAGAAGAGTGCTGAAACCAAGGCAGCCAGCGAAAAGCGTGAGAAGGCAATAAGCATGGCTGCAGACAATGCCAAGGTTGATATCCCTGAGATCATGGTTGAAAATCGCGTTAATGCAATGATTCAGGAGCTGGCACTTCGTCTTGACCAGCAGGGCCTGAAGCTGGAGCAGTACATGGCTTATGCAGGTACTGATATCAGCAAGCTCCGTGAGAATTACAAGGAAGCTGCAGCTACCAATGTAAAGGTAGACCTGGTGCTTGAGGCCATTGCCAAGGCTGAGGGTATCAAGGTTGAGGCTGCAGATCTGGATGCTGAGGTTGACAGCATGGCCAAGGCATACGGTGCAACTGCTACCCAGGTAAAGAAGATCATTGCTGAGCAGGGTCGTCTTGGGGATCTGGCAGCTTCTGTTCTGAGAAGAAAGACTGCAAACTTTGTAATTGACAGTATTGCATAATGAAATAAAGCTTATCCAAGGGCGTGGGTGAAGGGCTTTCTCACTGTATGGTTTGAGGCTGTACACCTGTCAATGAGGATAAACAAAATATATTAGATGAATTCCGTCGTTTTGGGCAATACCCTGAAACGGCGGATTGTCTGATATTGATGATTTTTTTTGAGGGATAAATATATTATATTGGTAAAATGTTTTTTTTTTGATATATTGATATTATAATAAAGCTAAGGCAGTTTTTTATGTCAGTACAATATCTGACTTCGTTTTGTTGTGATATTAATTTGAGGTGATTATAGATGAGTTATTTTATACCTTATGTAGTTGAACAGTCCGGGAACAGGGAAAGGTCATATGATATTTATTCCCGTCTTCTCAAGGACCGTATTATTATTTTGACCGGTGAAATCAATGATACTGTAGCCAGCTCCGTGGTAGCCCAGCTGCTGTTTCTCGAATCCGAGGATCCTGACAAGGATATATACCTATATATAAACAGTCCTGGTGGTGTAGTGACTGCTGGCATGGCAATATATGATACCATTCAGTATATTAAGCCTGATGTGTCCACTATATGTATCGGTCAGGCTGCAAGCATGGGTTCATTGCTGCTCACAGCAGGTGCTGAAGGCAAGAGGTTTGCCCTGCCAAATGCGCGTATTATGATTCATCAGCCATTGGGCGGTGCCCGGGGCCAGTCTACTGATATACAGATTCAGGCTCAGGAAATGCAGCGCACCAGGGATATGATCAACAATGTTTTGGTTAAGCATACAGGTCAGACACTGGAAAAGATTAATACCGACACTGAGCGGGATAATTTTATGAGTGCTGAAGATGCAGTTGCATATGGTTTGATTGATAGGGTTATTGTCCGCCCGGAGGAAAAATCTGAGTCGGATAAGTAAGGAGGTACACCTATGAGCTACGATAAGGAGAGTATGAAGCTTGCTTGTTCTTTCTGTGGCAAGACAGAAGATGCAGTTCGGAAGCTGGTAGCTGGTCCTGGGGTATACATATGTGATGAATGTATCGATCTTTGCAAGGAAATCGTTTCTGAGGAAAACTCTGCGGTAGCAGTTGAGGATATGAAGAATCTGCCAAAGCCTAAGGAGATCAAGGCTATTCTGGACGATTATGTAATCGGTCAGGACGAGGCCAAGAAGACTTTGGCTATTGCCGTTTATAATCATTATAAGCGGATAACAGCAGGTGCCATGAATGAGTCCGATATTGAGCTCCAGAAGTCTAATATCCTGATGATCGGTCCTACAGGAAGTGGTAAAACCCTGTTGGCCCAGACATTGGCCCGTATATTGCAGGTTCCTTTTGCAGTAGCAGATGCTACTACTCTTACTGAAGCAGGATATGTAGGAGAGGATGTAGAAAATATCCTCCTGAAGCTGATTCAGGCAGCTGATTTTGATATTTCCCGGGCAGAACGGGGCATTATCTATATTGATGAAATTGATAAAATCGCCCGTAAAAGCGAAAATGTATCGATTACCCGTGATGTGTCCGGTGAAGGTGTTCAGCAGGCATTGCTGAAGATTTTGGAGGGTACTGTTGCATCGGTTCCACCTCAGGGCGGCAGAAAGCATCCCCATCAGGAGCTGTTGCAGATAGATACCACCAATATCCTGTTTATTTGCGGTGGTGCCTTTGTGGGCTTAGACAAAATTATCAATAAGCGTCGTGGTAACAAGAGCATGGGCTTTGGTGCTGAGGTTTCATCAAAGGAAAATACTGAAATTGGTGAAGTGCTCAGGCATGTACTGCCGGATGATTTGATGAAAACCGGCCTCATTCCTGAATTTATAGGAAGATTGCCTGTAGTGGTCACCCTGGAATCCTTGGATGAGGCGGCTTTGGTTGAGATCCTCACCAAGCCAAAGAATGCACTGGTAAAACAGTATGAGCATCTGTTTGACCTGGAGGGCGTAAAGCTGTCCTTTGATGATGATGCCATAAAGGCTATAGCCAGAGAAGCATTGAAGCGTAAGACAGGAGCTCGTGGGCTTCGTTCCATAATAGAAAATGTCATGAAAAATGTTATGTATGAGGTACCTTCCATGGATGGAGTTACCAAATGCCATGTGACCAAGGCTGTGATAGAGGACAAGGTCGATCCTGTGCTGAGCTTTGGCAAGCGGCGCAATAACAAATCTGGCAAAAATGAAGCATCCGCCTAAAGTGCGTGTTATTTGTTATTATAGACGCTGTTTTTGCAGCGTCTATATTTTATATTCTGATGAAGACATCAGGAGGTATTTATGAAAAATGAATTGAGAAGATTGCCATTGCTTCCATTGCGTGGGATGATGGTTTTTCCATATATGATGGTTCATCTCGATGCAGGCCGTGAACAGTCTGTAGCTGCCCTGGAGCAGGCCATGTTGGATGATAAGGTTATTATGCTTACTGCCCAAAAGGATGCAGATGTTGAAAAGCCTAGCTTTGAGGATTTGTACCCTGTAGGCACTGTGGCAGAAATCAAGCATCTGGTCAAGATGCCTGGCGGCACGGTACGGGTCCTGGTAGAGGGAATGTATCGGGCACAGATAATCAATTGCTATGATGATGGTGAATTTATCGATGTTGAGGTCCACGAATACGAGGACGCGATAGACGATAGTCTGGAAATGGAAGCATTGGTACGGGTAGTTGTTCATGAATTTGAGCAATGGGTAAAATCCAGCCGTAAGATTCCGGCTGATGCCATTGTTTCAGTGTCAATAATCTCTGATGCCGGCCGGTTGGCTGACATGATTGCAGGCCATCTGAACCTGAAGCTGGAAGAGCGCCAGGAGCTTTTGGAATGCATCGATATCAAAACCAGGCTGGAACGCCTTTACGGTGTGCTGAAACGGGAGCGGGAAATCCTTGATATTGAGAAAAAGGTAAGTGGCCGTGTCCGTAAGCAGATTGAGAAGGTACAAAAGGAGTATTATCTCCGGGAAAAGGTCAAGGCCATTCATAACGAGCTGGGAGATAAGGACGGTGTCCAGGGTGATATAGAGGGATATCGCAAGAGAATGCGCAAGGAAAAGTATCCTGAGGATGTGGTAAAGACCATCAACAAGGAAATTACCCGTCTGGAGCGTTCCGGCAGCATGTCCCAGGAATCCAGTGTTATTACTACATATATTGAAACACTGTTGGATATGCCTTGGAACAAGGTCACCGAAGACAAGTCTGATATCAAGGAGGCCTCAGAGGTTCTTGACCGTGATCACTATGGTCTGGAAAAGGTCAAGGAGCGTATTTTGGAGTATCTGGCCGTGCGTCAGCTGACTTCCGGACAGAATGCCCCAATCATGTGCCTGGTAGGTCCTCCGGGAGTTGGTAAGACCTCCCTGGCTACATCTGTGGCCCGTGCCCTGGGGAGAAAGTTTGTCCGGGCATCCTTGGGTGGTGTCCGTGATGAAGCCGAAATCAGGGGGCATCGCCGTACTTATGTAGGTGCAATGCCAGGGCGTATTTTGGCTGCATTGAAGAAATCAGGCACAAGGAATCCGGTGTTCCTGCTGGATGAAATAGACAAAATGGCGGCTGATTATAAGGGAGATCCTACCTCTGCATTGTTGGAGGTTCTTGACCCGGCGCAGAACAATACCTTTAGTGACCACTATGTGGAGCTGCCCTTTGACTTGTCACAGGTGCTGTGGATTGTCACTGCCAATAATCTGGGTAATATCCCATCCCCGTTGAGGGACAGAATGGAGATTATCACCCTTTCCAGCTATACTGAACAGGAAAAACTGGAAATTGCCAAGCGTTATCTGGTTCCAAGGCAGCGTGAGGCCAACGGACTTTCCACAAAGAACATCAGAATCGGTGCTGGTGTCATTCAGCGTCTGATTACTGATTATACCCGTGAAGCCGGTGTCCGTGAGCTGGAAAGAGTAATCGGCCAGCTCTGCCGCAAGGTTGCCAAGAAAATGGTAGAAGGTACTGTGAAATCAGTCAGTGTAACCACCAAAAATCTGGTGGATATTCTGGGCAAGATAAAATATCCTCATCCAAAGGAGCGGCGCAAGCCTGAAATAGGACTGTGCATAGGTATGGCCTGGACTCAGGTGGGAGGGGATATCCTGCCTACAGAGGTTAATGTATTCCCGGGCAAGGGGCATTTGATATTGACCGGTAAGCTGGGAGATGTGATGAAGGAATCAGCACAGGCTGCCCTGTCCTACATACGCAGCCGTCAGAAAAAGCTGAAGCTGTCGCCGAAATTCTACGAGGAAAACGATATTCACATCCATTTCCCTGAGGGAGCTGTACCAAAGGATGGTCCATCTGCAGGTATTACCATGGCGACTGCTATGGTGTCTGCACTGACTGGCCGCAAGGTACGCAGTGATGTGGCTATGACAGGTGAAATTACCATTCGTGGCAGGGTGCTGCCGATTGGTGGCCTTAAGGAGAAGGTCCTGGCTGCTTATCGTGAGGGTATCAAAACCATTATTCTGCCGGCTGAAAACAGCCGTGACATTGAAGAAATTCCGGAATCTGTCAGGGAAAAGCTGGAATTCATACCAGTGGACCATATCGATAAGGTTCTGGAAAATGCGCTGCTGAAATGAGGCTAATATGGCAGAAAATGTTGTTATAACACAGGGGAGGTATTTGACCTCCGCCGTAAAAAAGGAACAGTATCCGGAAATCAGGCGCAAGGAGATTGTCTTTATCGGTCGTTCCAATGTGGGGAAATCATCGCTGATAAATTCCCTGACAAGGGTACACCAGCTGGCCAGGGTTTCCAGCCAGCCTGGTAAGACACAGACCATCAATTTTTATGAGATTGGTGCCAAGGTGGCGGACAATCCTGAGCGGCGGGATTTTTATCTGGTTGATCTGCCGGGATATGGCTATGCCAAAACCGGGGCTGCCAGGCGCAGGACATGGAGCAGGTTCATCAATGAATATCTGCTATCCTCAGAGGATTTGCAGTTTGTATGCCAGCTGATTGACATTCGTCATGAGCCCATGGATTCTGATGTGGAGATGTTCAGGTGGCTGGTGAACCACAATCTGCCGGTACTGGTAATCGGTACCAAGGCGGATAAGGTCAGCAAAAACGGAGTATCCCAGGGGATAGCAAGAATTAAGCAGTCGTTGGGGATACCTGAGCTGGATGTGCTGCCTTATTCTTCGGTGAAGAACAGTGGCCGTGCTGAACTGTTGCAGGTTATCGCTGACTGCATATTTGATGACCATGAAGAAAATGAATGACATTCACTTTTTCTTGACTATTTGCCTGACACTTTGATAAAATTATACAGAGCTCCTTTGCTCAGGGCAGGGGAGCTTTTATTTTTCCGTGAACAAGGTGATTGAATGGAACTTACATCCTTTGACAAGCAGCTGCTGAATGAACTTCAGGGGGGCATACAGTTCGTTTCCAGGCCATATGAATTAATGGCACAAAAGCTTGGTGTGTCTGAGCAGGTTGTGCTGGAAAGGCTTGATCAACTTCAGCAGGAAGGCCTGATACGCAAAATAGGGGCCTTTTTCAACTCGGACAAGCTGGGCTACAGCGGCACACTGATTGCGGTCAAGGTTCAGCAGCAATACATAGCCCAGGTGGCGTCAAAAATCAATGAATATCCTGAGGTAACCCATAATTATCAGCGTTCCGGTGATTATGCCCTGTGGTTTACACTAATCACGAATGATGCAAAAAGACGGGAGCATATATTGACCACAGTCAGGAACCTGCCAGGGGTTTCCGCCCTTATGGATCTCTATTCACAAAAGAAATACAAAATAGATGTCAGATTTCAGCTGAAATGAGGATTGATGATGAATATATCTGAAACCGACAAAAAAATAGTCCGGGCCATGCAGGGGGCGTTCCCTGTCTGCTCGGAGCCATATAAGGAAATTGCCGCAGCAGTTGGCATATCGGAGGATGCTCTGCTGAAGAGACTGGAAGAAATGAAACAGGATGGGACACTGCGCAAGATGGGGGCTGTACTCCGTCACCGGCAGGTAGGCTTCAAGGCCAATGCCCTTGGAACCTGGGTGGTGCCCAGGGAGCGCATGGATGAGGTGGCAGAGATTATGTGCGCTCATCCGGAGGTTACTCATTGTTATGACAGAAACACCCTTCCGGACTGGCCCTATAATTTCTATACCATGATTCATGGTGATACTGAGGAAGGCTGCCGTAAATTTGCTGAAAAGCTGTCTCAGGAAACGGGCATTAAAGAATATTCCCTGCAGTTTACCCGGCGGGAATGGAAGAAAACAAGCATGAAATACTTTATGGAGTGAACAATGGTTTAATGTCAGTAAAATAAGCTGGCATTAAACCTTATTTTTTTGTATAATTATTGGAAAAGTGTTCAGTATATGAAAAGAGGGACTATATATGGTTTCAGAAAAGATGTATGATTTAGGCAGCAGAAAATCCACCATAAGGACGATTTTTGAATTTGGCTGCAAACGGGCCGCAGAGGTTGGTGCGGAAAATGTGTATGATTTTTCTATCGGCAATCCAAATGTACCGGCACCTGAAAAGGTAAAGACAGCGATAATTGACCTCCTTAATACAATGGATTCCTGTTCATTACATGGGTATACAGTGGCACCGGGAGATCCACAGGTGCGGGAAACTATTGCTGCCAGTATAAATAAGCGTTTTGGTACCGGCTTTGGGGGCAAAAACCTGTTTATGACTTCAGGTGCAGCGGCTGCTATCACTATCTGCTTCAAGGCCCTGACCGAGGATGATAAAAAATGTGAGTTTATAGCTTTTGCACCTTACTTTCCGGAGTACAAATGCTTCGTGGAGTCGGTGGGAGCCAGCCTGACTGTGGTGCCTGCAAATACTGATGATTTCCAGATACAGTTCGATAAGCTTGAAAAATTGATTTCAAAGGATACCAAGGCAGTCATCGTTAATTCCCCTAACAATCCAAGTGGGGTGGTATACTCAGAGCATACCATCAGACATCTGGCAGAAATCCTTGAGAAGAAGTCCGCAGAATACGGTCATCCTATATTTATAATTTCCGATGAACCATACCGCGAATTGGTATATGGGGGAATAGAGGTACCGTATCTCAGCAAGTATTATGATAATACCCTTGTATGCTATTCCTGGAGCAAATCACTTTCATTGCCTGGTGAGCGTATCGGCTATATAGTTGTACCTGATGAAGTGGCGGATTTTAAGCGGGTTTATGGTGCTATCGCCGGAGCTGCCAGGGTATTGACTCATGTAAATGCTTCATCACTGTTCCAGAGAGTTGTTGCCAGATGTGTAGATGAGCCTGCTGATATTGCAGCTTATGAAAGAAATGGCAATCTGCTCTATAATGGTCTTGTCGAAGCCGGATTTGAGTGCAAAAAGCCGGAAGGGGCTTTTTATCTCTTTCCAAAGGCTTTGGAGGATGATGATTATGCTTTTTGTGAGCGGGCAAAAAAATACGACCTGCTTCTGGTACCCGGGACGGATTTTGGCTGTCCGGGATATTTCAGGGCGGCTTACTGCATAAAGGAAGATATCATCAGAAGATCTATTCCGGCCTTTAA
>NZ_JAILFV010000086.1 GCF_024697385.1 Anaerovibrio sp. | reverse complement strand
ACCGGGAAAATGATATTTCCTGCGCCAAAGAACATGCCAAAGAGCATGCTGGCAACAAACAGATAATTCTTCCAACTTAATTTTTCGCTCAATTTAACAGCCTCCTGAATAATTTTTGTTTTATTCACAGCAGTAAAAATATTACCACTGCAATAAAGCTCTGTCAATAAATTCTACAAGAGCAAAAAAAGGAACACAACCCCGTGAGAGACTGTGTTCCACACTATTACCAAAATGCCCGTCCTTAGAACTGAGCACTGAGCTGGGCACGATAATAATTGCCATTATCGGCACCGGTACTCTTTTTCTTCATCCTGAATTCCCCGAACAGATCAAACATCAGGTTGCGGGCTATGGTGTAATGTAAGCTCAGACCGTAACCGGTATTGTCATTATGAGGAATCAGTACGCTGCTGCCTGCCTTGGCAACATTGAATTTATCAACATTAATATAGTAAGCCTTCATGCCAAAGCTATGCGGCTGACTGTAGCTGGCCTTTTTCCAGGAAAGCACTGCCACCTTGCCATCATGGCGCTGAGTGTCATCAAGACCTGAATTGCGGGAATAATCCACAGACAGTGACCATGTTTTATCAAAATTATGAGTAAAGCCAAAGCCCAACAGATTATAATCCCTTGGACTGCTGTCCCCACCAGTCTCCCTCAGATGCCATACATTGAAATTATCATTTTTGGTAGGTGCATAATTCAGCTTGGCAAAGTAATTGCGTTCGATTTTGGAAGCAGTGGTTCCCAAGGAATCAGTCCCACTGGCGCCGGTCACTGCACCGGTAGCATTGTTGACCACAAACTTGTCTCCCGTCGGATCATTTGCAGCACCCCAGTCACCAAAGCCCAGACTCATTTTTAGCTTGCCCAGGCAGGTGGCGAATTCCACGCCATCATACATGCCATAAGTCCATTCCCCTGACCAGTAGCCGGTAGTACCAAAGCTATGACCAAAACGACCGATCTTCAGTGTCGTGTCCTTCCGGCCGCCAATCCCCGAAATCAGGAAATAGGCGTTATCAAACTTATTGAAGCTCTCCTTGCTGGAGCTTTGTGTCACCACTCCGTTTTTCCCGATTGTATAGGAGCTTCCGGTTACCCCGGTAGGATTCTCATTCATCATCACATCACGGAATACGAACTTCAGATTTTCAGTAATCGGCTTTTCACCCTTCAACCGGACACGATAGGTATAGCTCGCCCCATTGGAATTGTGGTCCAGCACTGCACGGGCCCTTATATCGCCGGAGAATTTCCAGGCCATGTCCTTGTCCTTCTTTACCTTGGCCTCATTGTCAGCAGTTGTCTTTTCCAGCTTTTCCACCTTGGTGTCAGCGGTCTCCTGCTTCTTTTCGGTCTGGTCCAGGCGAGTTTCCAGCCTGGCAATTCTGTCCATCAGCGCCTGGAACTCCGCCCTGGTCAAGGTAACAGAATCATCCTCCGCTGCCATGGCCGTGCCACAGGTACCCAGCATCAACATTGATGCGGATAGAACCGCTGCAGTTTTTTTCATTTTTGATGAAATCATTCACATCTCTCCAATATAAAAATTGTTATGGAAATACAATACAGTAAAATTACTGATTATGCAACAAAATAATATTAATCCAGTGACAGGAAATACCCTAAACCAAAATTCCTTTACCTATGACGGCAAATGAATTACTACATCTATCACCTTCAGCACCTTGTCCTTTACTGAAAACTTGATTTCCATTCCACCGAAAGGCATTCCATAAACCCGCTCCGGGTCATCGTGATACGAAGGCCGCGGGTCATTGGCCAGCACCCCGGTCAGGGCCTGACGCCGGTTTTCCGGAACCTTTTCCAGAAGTGCTTCAGGAAAATCTACCTCCAGCATCCGGTTCCAGCCACCGCTGCGAAAGCCCTCTGTGGCGTCAGGATGACTGTCCACATAAGGCAAATAAGGTTTTATATCCAATATGGGCGTGCCGTCCATCAGGTCAGCCCCACTGACTATCAGGACAGGACCTTCCCTGGAGATTTCCACCTTTTCCAGACGCACACTGGACAGGCCTATAGGGTTAGGCCTGAAAGGAGACCTGGTGGCAAATACCCCCACCCTTTGGTTCCCCCCCAAAACAGGTGGCCTTACAGTGGGTGACCAGCCTTCCCTGACCGCTTCGGAAAACTGCCATATCAGCCACAGGTGAGAAAAACCCTCTATCCCCCGCACAGCCTCAGGATTGCGGTACTCCGGATCAAAGACAAGCCGGCCCATCAGCTCTGACACAACACCGCTTTGCCTAGGAATACCAAACTTGCTGGGAAAATCCGTTCGCAAAATTCCTATTCTGTTTATTTTTATATTTTCCACAAATCATCATCTCCACAACCAATATATCACATGATATTCCATAATCATTTTTCAAGTCAATATACTGTGTATTCTGCCCTGATAAAGGTCCGTATCAAGCTAAAAAGGATTTTTGCCTTTTTTGGCGAATTTAATTTAAATAGAACATTATTTCATTAATATATAACTTATAGCAGGAGGTCATCCCATGTTTAAAAAATTTTTTTCAGGCAACACCCCAACTGCATCAGCAGCACCTGCACCACAAACCAATTCTTCCGTCCCACAGTCCAGCCATCCGGATATCAAGGTTGAGTATCTGTCCGCCGACGAGCTGAATTCCACAAGACTCACCCCGTTATTTGAAGTTGCCGGTGGTCCGGCTGTTGTTATAGGTTATGTTTCTCCTGACAATGATATGCATAAAGTATCCTCAGATATCAAAAAAATCATGCCACCTAACGCCAAGCTGATCCTGATGACCACCTCAGGGGAGCTCTGTCGTCCTGTGGGCAGCAAAACCCTCTACTGCGAAGCCAACGACCAGCGCCGGCGCGTATTACTGCAGGTATTCTCCCAGCGTATGATAGATGACAGCTACATCATGACCATCAACCTGGGCAGCGAGGACCTGCGTCAGGGCCGTGTTTCCATGAGCGTTGAAGACCGGGTAAGAAAAATGCAGCAGGAAATCGACCGGCATAAGGTACCATTCCGCATGAATGTAAACCACACCTTTGCCTTGATTTATGTAGACGGACTTTCCAATTCCGAATCTTTTGTAATGCAGGCCTTTTACCAAAACGGCATGTATCCGATTCCATTCATCGGGGGCAGCGCCGGTGGCCTGCTGGATTTCCAGCATACCTATATATACAATGACCAGGAGGTTCTGGAAAATGCCGCCGTGGTGCTTATAGTACACACCACCAAGAACTACCGCTATGGTATTTTGAAGACCCAGGCCGTGGAAAGAGTCGGCAAATACTTCAATGTTGTGAACGCCAATTCTGCCCTCCGCTATATTTCCACCGTGGAAAATTCCGACGGGACCACCATGCCGTTTATCGATGCCCTGAAAAATGAACTGGGCTGTTCCACTGTGGCTGAGCTAAACGACAAAATGCAGGAATACACCTTTGCTACCGATATAAAGGGGGAAAATTACATCCGCTCCATATCCGGCATTGATGAGGCCAATTACCGGGTTAATTTCTTCTGTGATATAGAGTCCGGAGAGCGGCTCTACCTGATGAAGAGAGTAGACCTGGAGGCCACACTGAAAAATGCCGTGCGGGAATTCAATCATGACAAGCCTGAGCCAATCGGTGCCATTCTCAACGACTGTATTCTCCGCCGTCTCTGCTATCCCGAGACCATCAAGCATGTGGACATGTTCTCCAACCTGCCGGCAGCCGGGTTCTCCAGCTTCGGCGAAATCAGTGGCCTGCATATGAACGAGACCCTGACGGCCATATTCTTTTACAACGAACCAAACGGCACCGCCTTCCATGACCAATACCTGGACTTCTTTGCCGGACATTATGCCGCCTGTCAGGAATTCTTCCTCAACCGCGTAATCCACCGTCAAAACCGCGTAGGTATACTCAAGGACCAGGTGCTTGACCTCTTTGATGAGTATCAGCAAAGTCTCCCATCCATCATCCATACCATCATGCAGATGTCCAAGGATGTGGACAGCGTAAAGGAATCCATGCAGAAGCTGTCCAACGGTATCAATGAACAGGGATCCTATTTCAACCAGCTCCTGGAGCGAAATTCCGAAATCACCCCTAAGCTCAAGCTGTTGAGCACCAGCACCGAGAAAATCAATGATGTCATGCAGATCATTACCGATATATCATCCCAGATAAACCTGCTGGCCCTGAACGCAGCCATTGAGGCAGCCCGTGCCGGAGAAGCAGGTCGGGGCTTCTCCGTTGTTGCCCAGGAGGTAGGCAAGCTGTCCAAGAGCACCCAGGAAAGCGTTCAGAGCTCCGACGATGCCATCCGCACCCTGGTTGATGATGTCACCGCCATTGACAAGATAATGGCCAAAAACAAGGAATTTGAAGACAAAATCCATGAATTCGACCGGCACTTCTCCAAGCAGGTAGCCTCAGTCCATGAAAGCCTGCAGCACAGTCTGGAACATATCAGCAAATCCTCAGGAGCCATCAAGGATCTGGACAAGGTAAATGCCACCGTCACCGAAAAGCTCAATACCCTGCAGCAGACCATCCGCAATATTGAACTTGGCATTTAGTGCAGAATTTGGCATATAGTTGATAATATGATAATATTCATGTAATCCTATTAAATTAAAATACCTTGTATTTTATCACGAAGGAGATGAAACTGATGAAAAAACTATATCTTATTATTACCCTTTTATGTCTTATGGTGCTTCCTGCAGGCAGTTGCTTTGCCCAGGACGAGGAAACAGGCTCAGGACACACTGTATCCGAAATAACCGATCAGCCTGCCCTGTACTATGAAGCATATCTTCACGAGGGAGACTGGAGCGGTCGCTGCACAGCCATGCAGTCTGCCGGTGACCCTTACGGCACCCAGACCATAGATGCTATCAGGATGCAGATTGACCTCAACAGATATCTGGATATTATATACCGTGTCCACAACAAGGAGGGCTGGACCCCTTGGGTAAAGAACAATGAACTTGCCGGTACCCCGGGAAAGGCCATAGACGGAATCGAAATTCGCCTTGAGGGAAGGGCCTCCATAATCTACGATGTATCCTATGCTGTCATGATTGATGGCAAGGGCTGGCAAAAATGGACCAAGGAAAAACAGACCGCCGGTGACCTGCAAAATGTAATTCGGGCCATCCGCATAAAAATCGAATAAACAAACATCCTGACGGGTTGGTGGCAAGGCACAAAGAAATTTGTCCACCAGCCCTTTTTATTGTCAAGGCCGGACAATAAATATCCCACCATCCCAGTACCGGGGATTTCCCCTTGCAAAAATTAAATAGAACTGATATTCTATTTATACAGCAAAGGAGATGTCAAAAATGGTACTATACCGTCCCCGCGCCTCATCCTACGATGAAGCCATGAAACAACTGAAAATATTTGACAACCTGCTGGAGGTAAACCGATACATTATCCAATTTCACAACCTGTATAACCTGCTGGACCAGAATTCCTTCGGACAGCTGCTGACACTGAGCCGTGATGAAAAGCATGATACCAGAAACGGCTGGCTCCACTCCAGATACATTTTTATGGGTAACATCCTGCTGGGAATCCTTGACGCCGAAACCCTCTTTTCCCTGAAAAAGCCCCAGCTCACCATATATGATGACTCCCAGGGAGGCCTCAGGTGTCAGTTCACACTCCTGGAGCAGAAATACAGTTTTTTCCTGGGCATGGACCAATGGACCAACAGCACCCAATGTCAGGGCTTCCGGCAGGACAACGCCCGTTGTCCAATATATCGAATGGATAATGTAGATATCACCCATACAGCCTTCACCCAGATACTATATGAGTTTATTGCCCGGCAGTCCCTTAAATTCGTACGCCGTCAAGCCCCTGAGCACAAGCAGTCATCGGGCTGAAACAAATTCTTTATCAGGAAAAGGAGTGACACTCTTGAAACTACGGCATATATATCTTTTGACCATACTCATTTCATGCCTTATCATTGGCACCATGACCGGATGCACCCAGGGCCAGGGCGTCCATGACCAATATACCGAAAACATTCCGGAAACCTCCTCTGTCCCTATGCCCCATATCCAGGACCGCCCGGTCATCAACACCCCACTGCGTGAGGAACTGATACGGGAATACACCCAGAAGCATTATGGAGAGGCCATCACAGAGATAGTTCCCCAGGCAGTAGTGATACACTGGACTGCCTCCGATTCAGCCGAGGGCACATATAAATGGTTTAACCGGGAAGAATATACCGACGGCACCCTCAATGTCTGTTCCCAGTTCCTGGTGGACAGGGACGGCACCATTTACCGGCTTACTCCGGAAACCTTTTTTTGCCGCCATATCATTGGCTATAACTGGTGCTCCATCGGCATAGAGAATGTGGGCGGCGTCAACGGAGCCGAAGACCTCACCCAGGAACAGGCGACAGCCAACATAGCTCTCATACGATATCTACACGCCAAATATCC
>NZ_JAILFV010000046.1 GCF_024697385.1 Anaerovibrio sp. | reverse complement strand
GATCTTGATTCCCATGGCTGCCAGCTTGATTTTAGCAATTTTCTGATCAATTTCTTCAGGAAGTAAATATACCTTATTTTCAAGTTTATCGTGATTTTCAACGATATGAAGTGCTGAGAAGAATTGTACTCCCCAGGAAAGATCCATAATTTCTGCCGGATGTCCGTCCCCACAGGCTAGGTTAACCAAACGGCCTTCACCCAGCAGATAGAGCTTTTTGCCATTGGCAAACTTGAACTCCTCAATTCCATCCTTGACCTGTTTACGGGTTTCCGTAATGGATTCAAGCTCAGGAATATTGATTTCTACGTCAAAGTGACCGGAATTTGCCATAACAGCACCATCCTTCATGGAAGCAAAATGGCGCTCACGCAAAATATCCTTGTCCCCGGTCAGGGTAAGGAAAATGTCACCAATCTTGGCAGCCTCATCCATAGGCATTACCCGGAAGCCATCAAAAACAGCCTCTATCGCCTTGATCGGATCAACCTCGGTGATGATTACATTGGCACCCAATCCCTTGGCACGCATGGCACCGCCCTTGCCGCACCACCCATAGCCGGCAATAACAACAGTTTTACCGGAAATAACCAGATTGGTAGCACGCATAATGCCTTCCCATGTGGACTGCCCGGTACCATAACGATTATCAAAAAGGTACTTACAATATGCGTCATTGGCTGCAATCATAGGGAATTCCAGCTTGCCGGCAGCCTCCAGGGCCTTATCACGAATTACACCGGTAGTGGTTTCCTCTGAACCGCCAATGATTTTAGGCAGCAGCTCACGACGGTCATTATGTAGGCGATAAATCAAATCTCCACCATCATCCATTATGATATCAGGCTGGGAATCCAAGGCCATATCAATGTACTTATCGTATTCCTCCATAGTACATCCGTGATGGGCCAGGACTGTTACCCCGTCCTCCACCAGGGCTGCACAAACATCATCTTGGGTCGATAGCGGGTTTGAAGCAGTGGCAATAACCTCAGCCCCTGCATTTTTCAATACCAGTGCAAGATATGCCGTCTTGGCTTCAAGATGCATTGTCATGACCATGCGCTTACCGGCAAAGGGCTTTGATTTTGAATATTCCTCATTAACTGCCTTCATTACAGGCATAAAGTTCTTTACCCAGTTTATCTTATCATGTCCAGAAGGTGCCAATTTAATATCCTTGATTTTTGATTCCATAATACGCCTCCTATAGCATCATTTCATTTAACTTAACAATTTATTTTATCATGATTATCTTATATTATAACGCCATTGTTCAAATTTTTCTTTTGAAAAAATAAAAATCTTCCAATTAGCGTTTCAACGAGCTGGGAGATATGCTCACCAGCTGTTAAAGATTGATTCCCCCCCACCTTAAGAGAAAGGGGACATCTTAAGCTCGTTATAAAGTATTTCCGATACGATCACGCAAATAAAGACAATCAGATACCTTTAATCTGATAGGGGTAACGGTAATATGGCCGGCATTGCACAGCTCTACATCAGAATCCGGTGTATTGCCTTCATCTATGATTTCCCCCTCAACTACAAAGGACATCCTACCATCCTCAGAGACCTTTTTGATATAGGCATTTTCATAGTCCCTTATTCCCTGAGAGGCCCAATACCAGGCATAATCATCTGCAAAGGCCTTTGGGAAATTAATATTCAGAAGTCTGGGTACATCCTCGGCTGCAACCAGCTCAGGCAGTTTTTTTGACAGCTCCTCAGCTGCGGTATCAAAGCTGATGCTGGCGTGATAATCAAGGGAAACTGCCAATGAAGGAATATTATGAATAAAGCCTTCCTTGGCGGCACCTACCGTCCCGGAATAGATAAGGTCAGTACCAAGATTTGAACCATTGTTGATGCCGGAAATAATCAGTTCGGGATATTTTTCAGGCTTATGCTCAAGTATGCCTTCAAGATAAAGCTTGACACTGTCAGCTGGCGTACCGTGGATACCATACGCCTTTATTCCATATTTTTCCATAAGTGGCTTGTACTCATCCACATACAATGGTTGTCCCACTGTAATGGCATGGGCCTTGGCGCTTTGCTGCCCGGCAGGTGCTGCCACTGTTACCTCATGATTTTTGTATAAGGCTTTGACCAGGGCTTCAATCCCCGGTGACTGCACACCATCATCATTACTGATAAGAATTTTCATAATTATACCCTTTCTTCTTACAATACAAGGCCTTATCAGCCGCTACAATATCAATCAGCTAAATTTTAAGAAATATATACTCCATAATATTCAAAAAGCAGGCCGGAAAAATCCAACCTGCCATTCATTCACATGGTGACCCACCGGGGACTCGAACCCCGAACCTGCTGATTAAGAGTCAGATGCTCTACCAGTTGAGCTAGTGAGTCATTTATCAATACTGTTGTTTCTCACAACAGCATTTATTATACCCATATTCCATAGCATTGTCAACATTTTTCAACGAAATACTGTACCTGGGGCAGTTAGTCTTCATATACTGTTTTGATATATTTTTCTCCCAGTGCAGCCTTGCACTTTTCCACCATCGGCTTCAGCAAGTCAAGGGCGGCTTCCCTGTCAGGTGCCGCTGCAGTAATACGCACCAAGCAGCCATCCTCCTTGGCATAAGTGGCAACTGTAGGATTTGCACTGTCGCAAAGCTCCCCTAACCGCTCTGCACATGGCCCTTCGCCTACTATCGTCACAGAAATATCCTGTTGGCTATACATTTTAATATTTATGGAAACAAAAACCTTATCGCTGAATTTCCGCAAATATGGCACTGCATATTCTTCAAACATAGGCTGCATTTCCTTTGGCGGTCCCGGA